>JAYNIS010000001.1:0-43801 GCA_038109325.1 Gammaproteobacteria bacterium
CGGCGATCGTTCTTGAAGAATTGATCGGTAAGTTCTTGCTGAATATGAGTAGTGACAAATGAAAACATGGTTAGTGGGTTGTGTAGGCCTATTACTGTCAATCAGTGTCTTTGCAGATAGCGATCCAAAAGCGGTTGTGGAGCCTCTCAAAATCGCACGCGATACGTTTTATCAAGATGTCTCGAAGTTTCAGGATGGAAAACTGACGGAAGAAGAGCTCGTCGCCCGGATCTCTGAGCAGTTCGCCCCGTTAATTAACGATCGGACTGTCGCTCTTCGGGTAATGGGTCGGTTTGCTCGTCAGGCGACTGAGGCGGAGCGTGATCGGTTCACTGGTCGATTGGAATCGAGCCTTGTTGACGCCTATGCTCGTGGCCTTGCGGCCTATGGTGGAGAGCAGATTGTTTTGCCTGAAGAAGGTGTGATCTTGAAGCCGGGGCGCGCGATGGTGGAGGCACGTTTAGAAAGCCCAGGTCGCGAGGCGTTACCGATCCAATTCGCGCTTGGTTTTGAGAGGGATAAAGGCTGGATGGTTGAGAATGTGGTCATTGCCGGCATCAATTTGGGACTGACGTTACGTAATCAGTTTGCTGATCTGGTGAAATCGACAGGCAGCGTATCGGGAGCAATCGACTCCTGGTCATTTGAGTCAGTGAGCGCAAACTAGCCGTGGTTACAGTTGATGCAGCAGCCTATCAACAATCGTGGTCTGAGCTAAAGTCGCTTGGCGTCGATGCAATAAAACGCGGTGAGACGATTATTGATGTTAGTGAGTGGGAGCAGGCGTCGAGTGCGCATTTGGCGGTCATGGTCTATTGGTGGAGGTCAGCACGCGCGATGAATCGGTCACTCACGGTGACAGGGATGAACCCCACTTTTAAGACGCTTGCCGAACTTGGCGGCGTCATGTGTATTGAGACAGGAGAATCAGATGCTGGCCACTGAAGTCCACGCATTATTGGAATCGAAAGACACCGGATGGACGTTCGCTGTGCAAGGTGAAGGCCGAAATTTCCAGATTGAGGCAGTCAGTGCTGATTTTGAAACAATGACCCGTGTGAAGCGTCAACAGGCAGTATTACGCTTGATTGCGGATGAGATCGCTGAAGGCACTTTGCATGCGATCACAGTCACATCCCTTACTCCCGAAGAGAAAAGTCAGCGCCAGCGACTGGGTATTTAAGTATGGATCGATTGTTAATTCGCGGCGGGCGTCAGCTCAGTGGTGGCGTCAAAGTAAGCGGCGCGAAAAATGCGGCGTTACCAATTCTGGCGACTGCGTTGATGGTTCCGGGCAAGGTACGGTTTGAAAATCTGCCACACCTCAACGATGTCACGACCATGCTCCAGTTGCTGGGGCGTATGGGCGTTGAGGTATTGCTTGATGACACTGGATCCGTTGAGCTTGATGCATCGCATTTAAATTCGATCATCGCACCCTACGATCTGGTGCGTACCATGCGCGCAAGTATCGTTGTTTTAGGTCCGTTGCTCGCCAGAGCTCACGAAGCTGAAGTCTCGCTTCCTGGTGGTTGTGCGATTGGAGCACGCCCAGTCAATTTGCATGTGAAGGCACTTGAGTGCTTGGGAGTTGAATTTGAAGTCACAGACGGGTATATCAAAGGGCGTGCGCCGGGTGGCTTGGTTGGCGGAAAGGTGCTTTTTGAGAAAATCACCGTGACTGGAACTGAGAATGCCTTAATGGCAGCGGCACTTGCCAAGGGCGAAACGATCATTGAAAACGCTGCTCGTGAGCCTGAAGTCACTGATTTAGCGGATTGTTTGGTTGCGCTTGGAGCGAAAATCGAAGGGATTGGAACCGATACCTTGTGTATCCAAGGGGTCCAACAGCTGCATAGTGGAACGCATCGAATCATCCCTGATCGGATTGAGGCGGGTACATTTTTGGTCGCGGCAGCCGTGACCGGTGGTTCGTGTACATTGACCGATTGTGAGCCGAAGCACATGGATGCGACGCTTTTGAAGCTTGAAGAAGCTGGTGCCCATGTTGAGCGAACTGACAGTGCGGTTTCTCTAGATATGCAAGGTCGTCGTCCAAAGGCAGTCGATATCACGACGGCTGAATATCCGGGTTTTGCAACTGATATGCAGGCACAATTTGTCGCACTCAATGTAATTGCTGAGGGGTCTGGTCGGGTGACTGAAACCATCTTTGAAAATCGCATGATGCATATTCCTGAAATGCAGCGCATGGGCGCAAAGATTGATTTGCATGGGGCAACCGCAAGTACCACTGGTGTAGATCGCTTGAAAGGTGCTCCTGTGATGAGCACTGACTTGCGTGCATCCGCTTCGCTTGTTATCGCGGGATTGGTGGCAGATGGTGAGACCGTTGTGGATCGTGTGTATCACATCGATCGCGGTTATGAGCGGATCGAAGAGAAATTACGCCGTTTGGGCGCTGATATTGAGCGAGTCCGAGTATGAGTCAGCCACTCACCTTTGCATTGGCAAAAGGGCGATTATTAGAAGAGACGCTTCCCTTGCTCGCTGAGCTTGGTATTGAGCCGAGCGAATCCCTGACGGGAAGCCGTAAACTGATGTTCGAAACCAATCGCCCAGATGTTCGGTTGCTCGTATTGCGAGCGACTGATGTCCCTCCGTATGTCGAACGAGGCGGTGCACATCTCGGAATTGTGGGTAAGGATACGCTACTTGAATACGGTTCTGATACGCTGTGTGAGCCTGTTGATCTTCAACTATCCAAGTGTCGGCTGATGACTGCAACCAAGAAGGGGGCGGGGCTTCCTGCGACCGGCCGAATCCGTGTGGCGACAAAATATGTGAACGTCGCACGTCAGTATTTCGCGTCACAAGGCCGTCAGATTGATCCGATTAAGCTGTATGGAGCAATGGAGCTGGCTCCGATAGTGGGTCTGGCCGATGTCATCGTGGATGTGGTGGATACCGGAAATACGCTGAAAGCGAATGGACTTGAAGCGCGGGACTTGATTGCGCATTCAAGCGCACGATTGTTGGTGTCTCGGGTTGCAATGAAGACCCGCCATCAACATATAGCTCCTATGATCGAACGACTGAATGAATGGGTGAAGACGCAGCATGCAACTTAAGCCTGTCTCGCTAACAACACGTGATGGCACGTTCGAAGAACGTTTAAAAGAACTCACAGCTTGGGAATCAGTGAGTGATCTGAGTCGCCAGACGCGTGTTGCTGAAATTATTCAAGCGGTCCGATCAGAGGGCGATAAAGCGCTTGTGAGTTTGACGCGCGAGTTAGATCAAAATCCAATAAAGTCAGCGTCAGACCTCGTTTTGGCCGAAACAGACCTAGAGGCCGCTTTTCATGGTCTATCGGATGATCTGAAAGCCGCTCTAACGACTGCGCGGGATCGTGTTTGGGCTTTTCATGAAGCGCAAAAGGAGTCGAGTTGGCGTCTACCTGATCAAGGCGATGGAATCATCCTTGGTCAGGAAGTCAGGCCAATGAGTCGGGTCGGACTGTATGTACCAGGTGGTAAGGCGACCTATCCGTCATCTGTGTTGATGAACGCAATTCCCGCGAAAGTCGCTGGTGTATCCATGGTGCAAATGGTCGTTCCAGCACCAAAAGGTGAGCTGAATCCAGTGGTTTTAGCTGCAGCCTATCTTGCAAAGGTTGATCGGGTTGTGACTGTCGGTGGAGCGCAAGCGATCGCAGCTTTAGCTTATGGAACCGAAAGTGTTTTATCGGTTGATAAAATTGTCGGCCCCGGAAATGCATGGGTCGCGACCGCGAAGCGACAAGTTTTCGGCAAAGTGGGTATTGATATGATCGCAGGACCGTCTGAGATCCTCGTGTATGTTGAGCCACCAATGGATCCAGATTGGGTCGCCATGGATCTCTTCAGCCAAGCAGAGCATGACGAAGATGCGCAGCCGATTCTCGTGCATTGTGACTCCTCTTTTGCGAGTGCCGTTTTGGATTCGATGAATCGTTTATTACCGACACTCGAGCGTGCATCGATTATCGAGCAGTCGATCAATAACCGCTGTATATTTATTGAGGCAGCGGATCGTGCCGATGCGCTTGCCGTGATTAACCGCGTGGCGCCAGAGCACTTGGAGTTGTGCGTCGATGATCCGGAATCCATGTTGTCGGAAATTCAGCATGCGGGCGCCATATTCATGGGTCGCCACACACCTGAAGCATTGGGTGATTACTGTGCCGGACCAAACCATGTGTTGCCGACGTCAGGGACTGCGCGGTTTGCATCTCCTCTGGGTGTCTATGACTTCATCAAGCGTTCATCGGTGATCCATTGCACCGCGGAAGGTTCTAAGACGATCGCAGGCGTCGCGTCGACTCTAGCTCACTCTGAAAGCCTGACAGCGCACGCTCGCTCAGCAGAGTATCGTCGTGACGCGTGAGGAGCTGATTCAAGCATTGATCCCTGATCGGGTGCGTCAAGGTGCTGCCTATCAGGTACCTGGTGCAACCGGTATGATTAAGCTCGATGCGATGGAGAACCCATACACTTGGCCTCAATCTTTGCGCGATAAGCTTGTACAGCGGTTGGTCGACTGCACATTAAACCGGTATCCGGATCCCCATGCAGAAGCGGTTCGAGCTCCTCTGAGGCAGTGGATGCAAATCCCGGAAACGCTCGATTTGTTATTTGGTAATGGCTCAGATGAGATCATTGCACTGTTGATATCCAATCTCATCGATACGGGGCGCAGTGTGTGTGCTCCTGATCCGAGCTTTGTGATGTTTCAGGTGCTTGCTAATCAGTACAGAGTTCCGTTCCGAGCTCTACCGCTTGATTCTAATTTCGACATTGATATTGATGGATGGATAGATGGCCTGATGGAGGCTGATCCTGCGCTTATTTTTATTCCGCAACCGAATAACCCAACTGGAAACTTATTCTCGAAAGATCGGCTCGCGCAGATCGTCGAATCGACACAGGCGTTGATCGTTATCGATGAAGCCTATACCGCATTTACTGATGCCGATTATCTACATTGGGCAGTGGATTACCCTAACGTGGTTGTTATGCGAACATTGTCCAAGGTGGGGTTGGCGGGTAGTCGATTTGGGATGTTGATTGGACATCCGGGTTGGATTGCTGAGTTCGATAAAATCAGGTTGCCATACAACATCAATGTACTGTCACAAACGGCTGTCCAGTTTGCGCTTGAGCACGTATCAATCCTCGAAGAACAAAGTGGGTTGATTCGACAAGAACGTGTGCGATTGTCAACGCTTCTAGCCCAGCGTGGCTACACGGTTTGGCCATCTGAAGCGAATTTTGTCGTCATGGATTGTGGAGACCAGTCTGCGAGAATGCTTTTTGAGGGGCTTAAGCAGCATCACATCCTTGTGAAGTGCTTAGATGGATCTCACCCACGGCTTTGCAATACGTTGCGCCTGACAGTGGGTGCTCCGGAAGAGTCTGATGCGCTACTAGGCGTCCTCGATCGGCTAGTTAGCGGCTGAATTGGGTCGTTGCCCAACCAGTATTACTCGCTCGATCGTTTGACCATCGCGTAATAGTTTCACCGGGATCTCAGTTCCAGGCTCGAAATCTGCAACCTGGTTCATCGCAGCACGACCATCTGTGATTTTTTGACCGTTCATATGCGTCAGAATATCTCCCGGAAGAATGTCGGCGTTTGCTGCAGGGCCTCGGCGATATACGCCTGAAATCAAAACCCCCGCGTTTTTGCCGACACCAAAAGATCTCGCCAAATCGTCGGTCAGAGGTTGTGTCTCGACGCCAATCCAACCGCGGATCACCTGACCATGGTCAATCAGCTCTTGCATGATGTCAGTTGCGATCGATGCAGGAATCGCAAATCCAATCCCATTTGACCCGCCGCTTCGGGTGAAAATAGCAGTATTGATTCCGATCAGTTCACCGCGAACATTAATCAAAGCCCCACCTGAGTTACCTGGGTTAATCGCAGCATCTGTCTGAATAAAGTTTTCGTAGTTTGTCACCCCGACCTGATTACGACCAGTTGCACTCAAGATACCCATAGTTACTGTCTGTCCAACGCCGAAGGGATTGCCAATTGCGAAAACCAGGTCCCCGACCCGACCCGGTGATGTTGTCAAAATAAGTTTCGGTAGATTATTGAGCTCAATTTTTAGAACAGCGATATCGGTATCTGGATCTGTTCCGACAACTGAGGCTTGAGCAACCCGCCCATCTTTCAGTTCAACCACGATGTCATCGGCTCCTGCGATCACATGATGGTTGGTTAGGATGTATCCGTTGCCTGATACGATCACCCCAGAACCAAGACTCGACTCCAAGCGCTTTCTGCGAGGCACACTTGGTAAATTGAAGAAATTTCGGAACAAAGGATCGCGAGCGAGCGGATGTGCGCGAGTTTCAACAATGGTCGTTGTATAGATGTTGACGACAGCAGGTGCCGCTCGTTCAACAGCCGTAGCATAGCTGACAGGCCCCTCTGATGGGACTTGACTCGGCACTGTGCTGTTTTCAACGATATTCAATTCAACGCCGCTGGTTCGCCCGGTTATTTCAGGAAACTCCCGAATTACCAGAAGAGCAATCAAAATTCCGGTAATGACAGGCCAGAGAATTCGCGTAATTTGTTGTAGCATGAATCGTCCTGAAAGAGAGGTTATATGACTAGTTTACACACACTGATCCAAACGCTCGATGATTGGATGCAAGCGGATTCATTTAAAGATTATGCGCCTAATGGTTTGCAGGTTGAGGGAAGAGAGCGTATTCAGAAACTCGCTCTGGGCGTGACCGCTTCCGCGGATGTGATTGAACAGGCGGCCTTTTGGGGCGCCGATGCGCTACTGGTCCATCATGGGTACTTTTGGAAAAACGAATCACCGACGCTAACCGGTATGAAGGGTCGTCGCATTCGTGCGTTAGTTCAAAAGCAGATGTCGCTGATCGCCTACCACTTACCGCTCGATTGCCATCCTGAATTCGGAAATAACAAAACCCTTCTTGATCAGTTGGAACTGTCGGGTGGCATTCCAATTGAGGGCGAAGGAGGACTTTTGTGGTCGGTTCCTCTGGATGGGCAATTCACCCTCGATCAGTTGGCAACTCAAGTTGGGTCTCGTTTGGACCGGATTCCACTGGTTATCGAGTCTCCTCATGCACCTCCATCACTCAATCGATTGGTCGTCTGCACAGGTGGTGCTCAAGATTATTTATCGAAAGCACAACTGTACGGAGCGGATGTATTTCTATCAGGAGAAATATCTGAGCGAACCACGCATGAGGCGCGCGAGCTCGGAGTGCATTACATCGCCGCCGGACACCACGCAACAGAGCGATACGGAGTCCAAGCACTGGGCGCTAAAATTCAAAATGATTTGGCCCTTGAGGTCGCCTTCTTCGATGACCACAACCCGGCTTGATTATTGAAGCTGTCCTCGGGCATCCGCATAGTCGCGCGGAGGCAGCATGGCATCCTGATCACTCGGTTCAGGTTGGGCCTCGATCGGCGCTATTTCACCCCGTAATTCTGCGGCAAGGGCCTCTTGGCGATTGGCGAGTTCGGTCAGTGCATTCTTGGTAGCGGTCAGGTGATTGTCGATATCATCCATCAGGGCTTGATGTTTTGCTTCGGCAAGCGTTTTTTCTCGCTCAAGGTCTGGTGGTGCGATGGTCACAGTTTTTGGTGGGCGTGAGAACCAACCAACTAAACCACCTGCAACAAAAGCGATGATAAGGGCTCCAAGGGCCAGTGCATTTAATTCCACAGCGTTGTCTCCATTTTTCATTAGTGTACGGAGTTTGCGTTGTTTCGGCGAGCCGTTAGACTGCGTTTTCCTAAGGAGACCCATGAACACGCCTGTTATCCATTTAATCGACGCCCCATCTGGTCGTATCGAAACAGCCTCATTATTGTGTGATCTTTCGCAGCCAATGCCGCGGCGGGCACTGTTGATTCTTCATCCGCATCCGCTTCATGGGGGAACGATGAGGAATAAAGTTGTTACAACGATTGCACGTGTCGCACGCGACGCGGGATTGCCGGCTGTTGCTTTTAATTTTCGCGGTGCAGGTCGTAGTGAGGGTGTTTGGGATCATGGTGAAGGTGAGTTGATGGATGCGTTCCATATTGCCTCACTCATGATTCGTCGGGGCGTTTTCGAACTCTGTTTGGCTGGATTTTCGTTTGGCGGTTCGATCGCTGCGCGACTTATTAAGAAACTTCGGGATGAGAATGCGGCTGTTGATGTGATTGATTTAATCCAAGTTGCGCCTGCCGTAGAGAATTTTCCAATTGATCTTCAAGCGCTTGGCAATGTGCCGAGAACCGTGATTTATAACGGAGATGATGAGGTTGTGAGCCCTAATGCGATTGGTGCGTACGCGAGTGCTGTGGGTGCCCAAGTCATGCGCTCTGAAACAGGGGGCCACTTTTTTCATGGTGAATTGACTCGCCTGAAACAAGCTGTTTCGACCCATTTCGTCGAGCGGGGCATTGTATGATGCGCACGCCTGCGGCACACGTCTACGACGGTCTCGTTGAAATCGGTCAGATCAGTCCTGACAGGAGTCAGCGTGCGGTCTTGGCCTTGCTCGATCAGTTGGCAGTCAAGCTTATATCTAGAAAGCATTGGAGTGGTGGTCGTAAGGGCTTGTTCAGACGCCAATCATGGGACCGGCCAGAGCAAGGTTTGTATATTTGGGGTGGAGTTGGTCGCGGTAAAACGTTTTTGATGGATTTGTTTGTGGATTCGCTTCCACAAGGAACCGCGATTCGGTTGCACTTTCATCGCTTTATGAATCAAGTGCATGAACGTTTAACCGCTTTACAAGGGACTGAAAATCCCCTTGATGTGATTGCAGATGAGCTGGCCCGTAAGGCGAAAGTACTTTGCTTTGATGAGTGCTTTGTATCGGACATCACGGATGCGATGGTGTTGGGTACGCTGTTTGATGCGCTATTTAAGCGCGGTGTGTCACTCGTAACGACCAGTAATGTTGTGCCGGATGATTTGTATAAAGATGGTTTGCAGCGGGATCGCTTTTTACCAGCGATTGCGCTGATTCAGAAGCACTGCCGAGTCTACAATTTGGATTCAGGAACCGATTATCGCTTAAGAACGCTTGAGCACGCGAAACTGTATTATGTACCATGCGATAGCGTTGCCATTGACGCGATTTGGGAGTCAGTTCTCGCTCTGGCGCCTGAGGCAACAAAAAGTGAAGGCGCATTTATCGAGATCAATCGGCGTCAGCTCCCAGTGCGTTTTGTTGCTGAGGATGTGGTGTGGTTTGATTTCGATGTCATTTGTGGTCGGGGTCGTGCGGCTCCTGACTATATTGAAGTGGCGAAAATCTATCATACGGTGGTGGTTACCGGACTTCCTAATCCGGCGATTGCTGGAGATGACTCGATGCGGCGCTTTTTGCACCTGATCGATGAATTTTATGATCGATCTGTCAATTTGATTTTGGGCGCTGATGTGACGATGGACGCACTCTACCGCACGGGGCGCCTTGCGTTTGAGATGGATCGATGTCGGTCACGTTTACTTGAGATGCAATCTGTCGAATATTTAGAGCGTCCGCATCGCCCAGATTGATAAAAGAGAGTTGCGCAAAGCTCCTTCCATCTCTATAATCCGCGCCTCTTTGAATTTTGAACGCCGCTGAAGGCAGAAGACAAACATGAAGACGATTAGCGCTAAAGCAGAAACCGTACAGCGTAGCTGGTATGTGATCGACGCCGAAGGACAGACACTCGGCCGTCTCGCAACCGAAGTTGCTCGTCGCCTGCGCGGTAAGCACAAAACAGAATACACTCCACACGTTGACACGGGCGATTACATCGTCGTTGTGAATGCGGAGAAAGTGAAGGTCACAGGTCGTAAAGCATCGGACAAGATGTACTACCGCCACACAGGTCATCCAGGCGGTCTGAAAGAAGCGAACTTCACACAAATGATCGAACGTTCACCAGAGAAAGTGATTGAGCTCGCTGTGAAAGGCATGCTGCCACGCAACCCTCTTGGACGTGCAATGTACCGGAAGCTTAAAGTATATGCGGGTCAAGAGCACCCTCATGACGCTCAGCAACCTGAAACTCTGACTCTGTCATAGGACAAGACATGGCGACTACACAGAATTACGGAACAGGCCGCAGAAAAACGTCCACAGCGCGTGTGTTTTTGCGCCCAGGCTCTGGCCAAATCACAATCAACGGGAAAACGCTTGACGATTATTTTGGCCGTCAAACATCGCGCATGGTTGTTCGTCAGCCACTCGAATTGGTTGAGATGGTTGAGAAGTTTGATGTTGTGATCACTGTCGAAGGTGGTGGTGCATCTGGTCAAGCTGGTGCTATCCGCCACGGTATTACTCGCGCTTTGGTTGAGTATGATGAAAATCTGAAAGGTGATCTTCGCCGTGCGGGTTACGTCACTCGTGACGCACGTGAAGTCGAGCGTAAGAAAGTCGGTCTTCGCAAAGCGCGTAAGCGTCCTCAGTACTCCAAGCGCTAATTCGGTGCTGATTATTAAGAAAACCCGCCCTTGCGGGTTTTTTTGTGCCATAAAGACAAGAAGTTTTAGATCGAAAGGCCATAACTCGCTTGCTTGAGGCGTCTTCAGTCTCTAAAATGTTCCGAGCAAAATTACCCCCCAACAACGATCTGAAGGACACATCATGACTGATGCAGTCGTAACCGAAGTAATGCAGTCCGCTGACACTTCGCGTCGTAAATTTTTAGTTGGTGCCACAACGGCACTGGGTACGGTCGGTGCCGTCGGTATCGCTACACCGTTTGTTTCTTCATGGAACCCAAGCGCGAAGGCCAAGGCGGCTGGTGCACCGGTCAAGGTCGATATTTCAAAGATCCTCCCGGGGGAGCAGATTCGCGCTGAGTGGCGGGGCAAGCCAGTTTTTGTGCTCCGTCGTACTACAGAAATGCTTGAGAGCCTAAAAGCTAATACAGACAGAGTCGCAGATCCGAAAAGTGAGAAGCCACAACAACCTCCATATGCTACCAACGAAGCTCGCTCTATTAATCCCGAGATTGCTGTGCTGGTTGGGATTTGTACACATTTAGGATGTTCACCACAATTTCGACCCGAAGTAGGCGCTGCTGATCTCGGCGATGATTGGTTGGGAGGATATTTCTGTCCGTGTCACGGGTCATCATTCGATTTAGCTGGACGCGTCTACAAGGCGGTCCCTGCGCCAACAAACTTAGTTGTACCGCCGCATTCTTACGAGAGCGATAACGTTCTTGTTATTGGTGTTGATGAGGAGAATGCATAATGGGTTTGCGTAAAACTGATGCGACAGGATTAGTTGGTTGGATTGATCAGCGCCTGTCGATCATGGATGCGTGGAACAACCACCTCGCGCAATACTGGACACCAAAAAACTTTAACGTCTGGTACTTTTTTGGATCACTTGCTCTCATAGTGCTCGTTAACCAAATCCTGACGGGTATCTGGCTCACGATGAGCTATGAGCCAAGTGCTGAAGGTGCGTTTGCATCTGTTGAATACATCATGCGTGATGTAGAAATGGGTTGGTTGATCCGCTATATGCACTCGACTGGAGCGTCAGCCTTCTTCGTTGTTGTGTATCTCCACATGCTCAGAGGGATCATGTATGGCTCCTATCAGAAGCCACGTGAATTGATCTGGATCTTTGGCATGACTATCTATCTGTTGCTGATGGCCGAAGCGTTCATGGGTTACTTGCTACCTTGGGGGCAAATGTCATACTGGGGCGCTCAGGTGATTGTGTCTCTGTTCTCAGCGATTCCTGTGATCGGTGCGGATTTGGCCCAGTGGGTTCGTGGCGACTACCTGATCAGTGGTATCACGCTAAACCGCTTCTTTGCGTTGCATGTCATTGCGTTGCCATTGGTGATTGCAGGACTTGTTGTATTGCACATCCTCGCGCTGCACGAGGTTGGTTCGAATAACCCAGACGGTATCGATATCAAAGATAACAAAGACGCCGACGGCAAGCCTCTCGACGGCATCGCGTTCCACCCGTACTATACGGTGAAAGATTTAGCTGGTCTGGCTGTATTCCTGTTCGTTTTTGCTGTAGTGATATTTTTCTTTCCCGAGATGGGCGGTTACTTCCTTGAGTACGCGAACTTTGAACCAGCGAACCCTCTGAAAACTCCTGAGCATATCGCGCCGGTTTGGTACTTCACGCCGTTCTACGCGATGCTTCGTGCAATTACGTTCCCAATGTTTGGTCTCGACGCTAAATTCTGGGGTGTGATGGTCATGGGTGCAGCGATTGCGATACTGTTTGTCTTGCCATGGCTTGATCGGAGTCCGGTGCGTTCGATACGGTATAAGGGTAACTTGTCGAAACTCATGCTGGCGTTGTTTGCAATTGCCTTCGTGATGCTGGGTATTTTAGGAGCCTTACCATCAACACCATTGCGTACGGCATTGGCTCAGTTAGGTACGGCAGTCTACTTCCTATTCTTTATTGCAATGCCTTGGTATACCCGCTGGGAATCGACAAAGACCGTTCCAGAGAGGGTAACGAAATGAAATTAGTTTGGACTCTGGTCTTTTCATTGGTCTCATCGGTCGCTGCTGCGGCTGGTGGGTCTGGTTACCCGCTTGAGCACGTCGAGCCTGATTATGATGACAAAGCGTCGTTACAGCGCGGGTTGGCGACCTATACGCACTACTGCATGGGTTGTCATTCCTTGAGTTATCAGCGCTATGAGCGAACGGCCTCTGATCTGGGTATTGATTCGGATGTCATGGTTGAAACGATTGTTCCATCGGACAAGAAAATCGGTGATTTGGGCACGATTGCGATGCCATCGAAAGGTGCTGCGGAGTGGTTCGGAGCACCACCACCTGACCTTACACTTGTGACCCGCAAGCGTTCGCCAGAGTGGGTGTATACCTATATGAAGACATTCTACGTTGATCCATCACGGCCACTTGGTGTGAACAACAAAGTTTTCCCGAAAGTAGGTATGCCGCACGTACTTGAGCCGCTTCAGGGCGTTCAACGCACAGTGTGTAAAGAAGCGCCGATTCGTGTGAACGGAACCGTGCAAACTGATTCAATTTCGGGGCAGCCACTCACTGAGAATCAGTGTGGTATTCTTGAAGTTGTTGATGGCACTGGGAAATTAACACCGGCGGAATACGATCAGTTGATCTACGATCTGGTAAACTTTCTCGAATATGTTGGTGAGCCTTCCAAAGCGAAAGCGCATGACATGGGCATATATGTGTTGTTGTTTATCATGCTCTTCTTTGTATTTGCGTACTTGTTGAAGCGTGAATATTGGAAGGACGTGCACTAAGCACCACCAAGCCTAAGTTCTACGAACAGCCGGCTTACGCCGGCTGTTTTGTCTGTTTACGGAGATTGAAATACTTATGTCACTCGTGACGAAACGCTCAACCATGACCTTTTTCTCAGATCCAACCGATCACCTGTCTCATCGTGTACGTATCGTGTTGGCGGAAAAAGGAGTAACTGTCGATATCGTTGATTGCGATCCGGATGACATTCCAGAAGAAGTGTCAGAGATCAATCCATACAACAATCTTCCAACGCTCCTAGATCGTGATTTGGTGCTCTACGAACCCAATATCATGATGGAATATTTAGACGAACGGTTTCCGCATCCACCTCTGCTTCCTGTCTATCCGGTGGCGCGCGCGAATGCGCGGATGTTTTTGCATCGTATTGAGAAAGAGTGGACTCCGCTGATCCGTACAATCGAAGCTGCAAAGCGTAACAACAAGCGATCGCCTTCGGCTGCAAAAGAGCTGAAAGAGCAATTGGTTGCGGTTGCTCCAATCTTTGAGGAAATGCCGTATTTCATGAGTGAAGAATTTTCACTTGTTGACTGCACTGTCGCTCCAATTTTGTGGCGTTTACCGCATTTAGGCATTGAATTACCGTCGAAACAAACTCGCGGACTGCAAGATTATCAATATCGCATGTTTAACCGGGATGCATTCCAGGCAAGTCTGTCTGAGGCGGAGCGGGAAATGCCCCGTACTTAATCAATGGCCCTCGGCTCCTCACGTCCCTATTTGATACGCGCTCTCTATGACTGGATCGTCGATGGGGGCGAGGATCCCTATGTGGTCGTGGATTGTTTCTATCCGGGCGTTGAAGTCCCAGAGTCACACGTCAAAGATGGACAGATTGTTTTGAATCTTGCTCCGCGAGCCTTGAACGCTTGGAATATGGCCGATTTTGGGTTGATGTTTCAGACGCGTTTTGGCGGTATACCAACAGATTTGGTATTACCTTACGGGTCGATTACCGCCATTTACGGCAAAGAATCTGGGCTTGGCATGGCGTTCGGGCAAGAGCCTGGCGGTGTGCCTGAATTACCAGACGCTAATGCACCGACCCCAATATTTGAGCCTGTTAAAGACGAGGAGTCAGTCGACCCTGAGCACCCGAAGCGCGAGCGGCCGGCATTGCGTATCGTGAAAACAGACGACTAATCGATATATTCAAATACGCGGACGATACGCTTCACTCCGCGCACCGAACTCACCACATTTTCCAGTGCAGCAGCTTCAGTCTTCGATACGAAGCCCATGATATAGACCACGCTGTTTTCTGTGGTAATCAAAGTCCGTTGATAGACATTCCGTCCGAGGTCCCTCAAAACGATCGCCTTGATCTGTGTTGAGATGGTTAGATCATTGATCTCGGAAATGATCGTTGCTTTACCTGCGATCTCAAGTTGGTTAATCACCCGAACAACGCCTCGGTGCTGCGTAGCCACTTTTTCTGCCATCTGTCTGGCATCTTCAGATGGCACTTGACCCGCAATCAAAACGACGCCGTTATACACCTTGACGTTGATGTTGCTGACTTTGAGTTCAGGGGACGCTTTCTTTAGATTCACTGCAATCGTAATTTCAGCACTTTCATCATCAATGAACTGCCCTGCAGTGCGGCTTCCCCGATTATCAGAGATTGGCTCGGATGTCGTCGAATCAATGACAGTCGCACAGCCTGTGAATAGACCCAGTACGAGCGTTGCTGAAATCAAAGGAAACCGCATCATCAACTCCTTGGCTTAGCCAAATATTTGTAAATCAATTAATTCACTCAAGCAATGCACCAGCATTAAATGTTGCTCTCGCACCGTTGTTGGATGGTCAGAGTTTACTCGAATCTCTGTGTCCCCGTAATTAAGCAAGGGCGAAATCTCTCCACCCTCTCCGCCCGTGAGGGCAACCACAGATAATTCAAGCTCATGGGCTGCCACTACAGCTTCTACCAGACTCGAGTATGTACCTGTAGCTGATACGATGAGCATGCTATCGCCTACCTTACCGAGGGCCTTCACTTGCCGCGAATATTTCTCCGAGCGGGATTCGTCAGTGAGTGAGCTCATCGTGATGGCATCGGCGTTTAGCGCAATTGCTGGAAGTCCTGGTCGATCTCGTTCAAATCGATGCATAAGATGCGTAGCAAAGATTTGGCCAATTGCAGCCGATGAGCCGGTGCCGACAACGAGAATTTTTCCATCATTCAATATGCAGTCAGCCAATTGCTTTGCTGCTGTCACCAGACGCGGCGTGAGCTCAAAGCTTTGTTGTAGCGCGTCGGTCGCTTTTGCAATCCGCATCGCGATCCGCTCTTCGAAGACCTCATTGTTCTGCATCAAGTAACTCCGATTGCAGTAGTGACGGGAGAGGCTCCCAACGATTTGCGATGACTTCCTGATCGTTTGTAATCTGAATTGAAGAGAGCTGCCGATGGATCATGGAATCAGACCCCAAGGACAGGTAGCCAGTTTGACCTTGAATAGAGGTTGGCCCGCCAAAGCCGAGTTGCATCGTCATATGCATTGCATCAATCCCAACACCAAGCAAAGATCCAAATACACCCCGTGCATTCGCTCGTTCCGCTAACACTTGTTTCTCGTTAGTTCCTAAGTCCCATGGCGTCACCATCAAATGGCTATTGCGAAGATCTTCGGCAATGTTGACGAGGTCAGGTCGGTAGGCGCCAATCAAATATACCGGTGTTTCATCCAGATAATAGAATTCCATTAATGGACGGATTTGTTGTGCTTTTTTTGGATCGGTATGAACGACGATCGCAGTCATGTCTTGTCGAATTCTGGGTGTATGTTCAAGCCGAAGACCAAGCGTCTTTGATAATTCACGCCGCCGATTTTCGCTGTCGTTAACACCAAAAGCTTGAGGGATTGCCGTTTCAGGTTTTTTTGCATCGAGTGCAAACTCTCCACCTGATGATCCGCCGATGAAGGTAAGTTGCTCAACAACCGCTTCCGCGGCCCGAAGCCCCAACGGCGAGTCTGTATATAATATAACAACGTGTGGGCGTTGTATTTCGCGCGCAATTTGATTGACCGCTGACTTGGCGTCATCCTCGATCGCTAAGCTCAAGCTGTAGGCTGGAGCTATGAGATCCGGTGAGTCGGTCTTGATGTGATTTAAAACTAAAACGGGTAAGCGAGGTTTGGATTCAAGTAATGCAACGACTTTATCTTTTTGCAGGGGGCCGATGATGAACTCGGATTGAGTGGATTGTCCAATTGCTGTCAGTTCGTCGCGAGACAGCTTTTCTGTATCAATAATCCGCAGAGCAACGCCAAATTCAGAGCGTCGCCTTTGGTATTCAAATAACATCCCGTCGCGGATAGCACGCCCAGCATTTCCGAGATCACCGGACAAGGGAAGTAAGACAGTCACATCAAAGTCTTTAGGGGGCTCAACAGCGGTTAAGAAGTCGTAATCTTGCAAGCCGGCTCGAAGTAATGGGTGCGTTCGATACTTTCTCAGCCAGCGTAATATCCCATCTTCACTGGGTACCTTCTTCAGAAGAAGGGCGTGCGCCATGCCAGCGAGCACGTCAGTTCCAGCTCTCAGATCTTGAAGTATCCGTTCCGGTAACTCTTCAAGCTCGCCAAGGATCTGTCGTGATACAGCATTAAGTGCGTTGTCGTTAAGATACCGCAACCTTTCAGCATCGAAACGAAGTGCGGCAATCGACATATTGAGTTGTCGGTAGGCCTGACCTTTGATGCGTAGCAGATCAGCCCGCTGTTCTTTTGAAAGCGATTTCGGGTTAATCGTATTGATCGTTAGGATGGCAAGTTCAGGTTCATTCCGAGACAGTTTTTCGGACGCTACCTCAATCGGGTTTTCAAGGACTGGTGCAGTGTCGATCTGAGGCTCAACATCACTTGTTGTCGTTGGCGCGGGTTCAGATGTTTCAAAAGGGATGACTGAATCCTCTGGCACCACAGGAGTTTCAACAATCGGCTGGATTGCAGGCGCAACGTCCAGTGGAATCGCTCCTGCGTGATCAGGCGTTACCGACAGTGCCGGTTTAGCACCCTTAGATTCTTGTTCTTGGCGTGTGACAGGAGACAGCTCTGTCCTCCCAATTTCACGAGAACTTCGATTCCAGTCAATTTGCTCAGGAACCAGGGGTTTCTGGTCGGCTTTAGCCGGCTCATTGACCGGTGGGGGTGCGCTCGGTGAGATCTCTGGTTTCGGAATTTCGGTAACAGGTGGCTTCACTTGCTGTGGGCATCCTGCAATCAATGCAAGACTCAATAAAGCGCTTGTTCTAATAATGGTTTTTCGTGCAGGCTTTAAGAGAAACAACAAAATTGGGTACCTAAAGTGTCACAAGATCAACAGGCTAACACTCTACCATCAGCGCTCTACGTTGTCGCAATGCCGATCGGCCAGTGGGGTGATCTCTCCCCACGTGCGATTGATGTGTTAGGACATGTTGATGTGATTTTAGCTGAAGATACTCGCGTCAGTGGACAGATTTTAAAGTCTGTAGGTGTGTCGACGCGGATGGTGTCCCTCAATGCACACTCCGAAGCTGGAAAAGCCGACCGAGTAATTGAGTCTTTAGAATCGGGACAGTCGCTCGCGCTAATTTCAGATGCGGGCACACCTGGAATTAGCGACCCGGGACGCTTGCTGGTCGATAAGGTGGTTGAGAACGGCTTTCAAGTGATTCCTGTCCCAGGGCCTTCCGCATTAACGGCAGCGTTATCAGTCAGTAGTTTTCCCGCGGCTCCGTCGCATTTCTTTGGCTTTATCTCAACGAAATCCAGTGCACGAGACCAAGATCTCGACCGCGCTCTCTCTCTTGATGGAACTCTCATTTTTTACGAGGCTCCGCATCGGATTGTGGACTTTGCAGAACGATTGGATCAAAAAGCTCTGGGGCGAAAGGTGTTATTTGCCCGTGAGCTCACGAAAACGCACGAGCAATTGATTCGTGTAGTTGCTGGTGGGTGCGCGGACTGGTTTGCGGCGAATCCTGATCGAATTCGAGGTGAATTTGTTGTCTTGGTGGGGCCTGCCAACACTGAGCGCACGCCATCAAGCGTAGATGCGGATCAGATTCTTCGCGTGCTGACTCGTGAATTACCGCCATCAAAAGCAGCCGCAATAGCTGCTGAACTGACAGGAATCCCTAAGCGAATCTTATATCGTCAATTGACTGGTGGGTATGAAGCGTAGACACTGCACGTGAGTTAGCCAGACAATCGCTGCTGTTTTTACAGGAGAGGAAAGTCCGGGCTCCTCGAGGCAAGGTGCCAGGTAATCCCTGGGAGGCGCGAGCCTACGGAAAGTGCAGCAGAGAGTAGACCGCCGACATAGTCGGTAAGGGTGAAAGGGTGCGGTAAGAGCGCACCGCATCAGTGGCAACACGTGATGGCAAGGTAAACCCCACCTGGAGCAAGACCAAATAGGAATCCGTTCGGCGTGCCTCGCGTTGGATTCGGGTAGGTCGCTTGAGCATAACGGTGACGTTATGCCTAGATGAATGATTGTCCACGACAGAACCCGGCTTATCGGCTAACTCAAATTTTCTCCACCTTACCCCACTTCTGAAATCACAGTGTTTTCATGCGTTTTTTCACGCATTTATCAAATTAATTTTTCCATATTTTTTAATATCTTGAAGTTTAGTTTGAATAACCGGATTCAGAGTCTATGCGTTCTTTCTCCGTCATGATTTGACTGTACTTGGGTGGGTAAATAGAGTTTTGATGTGGGAGAAGGTGGTGAATTGTGGGTAAAACTGTCGTGTTGACTCAGAATTGACCGAGGAGAGGACAATGTTTCGCGGGATTAACCCGATCAATTTGGATGCGAAAGGGCGTGTAGCGTTGCCGGCTAAGTACCGCGACCGCGTGACCGACCGTTGTGATGGCCATATGGTCCTCACCGTGCATCCGTTCGACCACTGCCTTCTGCTGTATCCGCTTGCTGACTGGGAAGTGATTGAGTCCCAAGTTAATGCACTCCCGAATTCAACGAGTCGTCAGGCTCGTCGCCTTCAGCACCTCATGGTCGGTTATGCGACTGAACTTGATTTAGATGCGGCAAATCGTCTTCTCCTCCCTGCGATGCACCGAGATCACGCTGAACTTGATAAACGATTGATCTTGGTGGGCCAAGGTCAGAAGTTCGAGATCTGGAGCGAGGCGCGCTGGACTTCGATGACAGAGGCATACCTCAACGAATCAGTTGATGAAGATGGGTCTGTCGAATTGATTAATTTGTCGCTTTAAGGGAGGGTGCGATGAGTCACATGCCAGTGCTACTTCACGAAGCGCTGACCGGCCTCTGTATTCGGCGCGACGGGATTTATCTGGATTGCACATTTGGTCGCGGTGGTCACTCGCGTGCCATTTTGGCGGAGCTTGGCGAGAGTGGCCGACTGATTGGTCTTGATCGCGATCCATCAGCTGTTGCCGCTGCCAATGATCTTGCTCAAAAAGATTCGCGATTTGAAATTGTGCATACCGCCTTTTCCGAACTTGAATTTGCGCTCGACACGTGCTCGATCTGTCGCGTGAATGGCGTATTAATGGATTTGGGGGTGTCATCCCCTCAGCTCGATGAGGCCAAGCGTGGCTTTAGTTTTCAAGCGAATGGTCCTCTTGATATGCGGATGGATCCGACCTCGGGTGAGTCGGCCGCTGATTGGATCGCTCGTGCTGATGCCGATGAGATTGCGCATGTGCTGTGGGTTTTTGGGGAAGAGCGATTTTCGCGCAGAATCGCACGGGCAATTGTTGAGTCGCGCGACGTTGAGCCAATTGTTACGACGGCTCAGTTGAGCAAGATTGTGAGTGATGCGCAGCCCAAAAAAGATCAGAACAAACATCCAGCCACGCGTGCTTTTCAAGCTATTCGGCTATACATCAATGGCGAGCTCTCCGAATTAGAGCAAGGTCTTGGGGCAGCAGTAAATCGGCTTGAAGTTGGCGGAAGACTGGCCGTGATTTCTTTCCATTCGTTGGAGGATCGCTTGGTCAAGCGGGCATTGCGAGATGCCTCGCGTCCTCCGAAGGGTGATCCACGCATGCCTCTTCCTGAAAATGTTGCCAAGCCAAAACTGAAGCTTGTTGGCAAAGCAATCAAAGCTGGGCCTGACGAGCTTAGTGTGAATCCGCGTGCACGAAGTGCGGTCCTCCGCATTGCTGAACGGACGGAGGCGGCTTGATGCAGTGGTTTCATCGCTCGGACATCTGGTTGTCGATCCTGCTGGTGACAAGCGTGGTTGTGACTTCGATTTACATTGTCGGAACAGCCTACCAGACACGTCAGTTGTATTCGTCGCTACAAGAGCTTCGCGCGGAACGTGATCGGCTCACAATCGAATGGGGTCGCCTGATGCTCGAGCGTGGCGCGGTATCTGCTGATATGCGAATCGACGCGATGGCTCGTTACAGTTTATCGCTTGGTGCGCCTGAAACCGATGATGTGGTGTTAATGGTGCGTCCGCAATGAATGCCTCAACACGTCAGGCGTCGAGCCGCTGGAGATTGTGGTTTGTTGGGTCCGTTTTAGGTCTCTTGGTGTTCACCATTTGCGGCCGTCTCGTTCGGTTGCATGTCCTTGAAACGCAGCACCTCCGGGACATTAGTGACGAGATCACGATTCGTTACCAAAAAATCCCAGCCTATCGAGGAATGATCACTGATCGATTTGCGCAACCCTTGGCGATTTCGACTCCTGTGGCTGCGATCGCAGTGAGGCCGAAGAAACTGACGGATTCATTCTGGCCTGAAAAGCTTGCGCCGTTGATGGATTCGGATGCTGAAAAGCTACGTGATCGTGTTGCACGAAGCCCATCGCCATTTCTATATTTGTCGCGTTATGTCACCCCAGAGCGTGCGAGCCAGATAGAAGCACTTGAGCTTGAGGGTGTTGAGGTTGTGCGTCAGTTCCGTCGCTTCTATCCCGCTGGAGAAGTCGCAGCACATCTTGTGGGCTTTACGAACATCGAGGATCGGGGGCAGGAGGGCCTTGAGCTCTCATATAACGATTGGTTGTCTGGGCAAGATGGCCTTCGTCATATTTTAAGAAATCGTCGCGCAAACGTAGTCCGGTATGTGAGTGCGGGGCAGGAGGTGCAGCAAGGCCGCGATTTGAGACTCTCTATCGATTTACGTCTGCAGTATCTGACGTACCGTGCATTGAAAGAGGCGGTAGCACGAGCGCGAGCTGCGGGCGGTAGTGCGGTTCTTGTCGATGCTTGGACAGGTGAAGTATTGGCTTTGGCCGCACAGCCAGCCTTTAACCCAAATGACATGGCTACCCGCACACCTGAGCGCGTGCGTAATCGCCCAGTTACCGATCTGATGGAGCCTGGTTCTCCTATTAAGCCATTTACAATTGCAACTGCTTTGGATCTTGGTTTAGTTGATCCAGATACGCTGATTGAAACCTCGCCCGGCCGACTAAAGGTGCAAGGGCATGTCATTGCAGATATGAGCAATTACGGAGAGATTGACGTTAACACTGTGATTGCGAAGTCATCCAATGTGGGGACTACTAAAATCGCAATGATGATGGAGCCGTCGGCCCTCAGGGATCGTCTTGCGCTTCTGGGGCTCGGGCAGCCGACGGCGACAGGGTTTCCTGGTGAAGAAGAGGGATTCCTTCCAAGTTACGCAAGATGGCGCGATCTTGATCGTGCAGCGCTTTCGTATGGTTACAATTTGAATATCACCACAATTCAGTTGGCTCAGGCATATAGCGTGTTCGCCAACGGCGGCATCCTACAGCCGCTGACACTACTGGCTGAAGGAGTTACACCGCGACCTGCTCGTGTCTTCAAAGAAGATACAGTGAAAAAAGTGCTACCGATGCTTCAGGCAGCGACCGAAGAGGGCGGCACAGCCCGACGAGCTCAGATCCCGATGTACCACGTGGGTGGTAAAACAGGAACAACGATGAAATACGCTGATGGCTCTTATGCGAGCCGCCAGTACATCTCAAGTTTTGTAGGCCTTGCCCCAATCGCAAATCCTCGATTTGTCATGGCGATCTCAGTCGATGATCCAAGGTCGCAGCAATATTACGGCGGCCAAGTGGCGGCTCCTGTCTTTGCGGATGTGATGGATGACGTAATGCGTATCTACGATATCCCCCCGGATAAGCTCTATAAGTCGATGCTCGCTGGGAGGGCCAATTGATGCGTCTGGAGCGACTGCTCGCAGGAATTGACCTTCAGTTTGATCGTGCCTCGGGGATTGAAGTGTCGGGTCTGACGCTTGATTCTCGGAAGGTGACCGACGGTGCCCTATTTGTTGCCATTAAGGGATCAGTAGGTCATGGAATGGACTACGTTGATGCCGCGATTTTAGCGGGAGCATCAGCCGTTATTTATGATGACTGGGACGGTGAAATTCCGAAGATAATCCCAGCGTTACACATCCCTGGACTGATGCATAAGGTTGGGCATATCGCTCACGCATTTTATGGTAATCCGTGCTCGGCAATGCAAATTATTGGAGTCACCGGGACCAACGGAAAAACCACGACCGTTCATTTAATCGCTCAACTTGCAGAACATTTGGGAATAAAGGCTGCACGAATTGGGACGCTTGGCGTTTCAGTTGGCGCAGATAAATTGATCGAGTCTGATCGCACAACCCCGGATGCGATTACTCTGGCATCCATGTTTGCCGAGCTACGAAGCCGCGATGTCAATTTTGTCGCAATGGAAGTTTCATCTCACGCTCTTGATCAGGGTCGTGTGGACGGTATTCCTTTTACTGTTGGCGTCATCACCAATCTCACTCGTGATCATTTGGATTATCACCAAACAATGGAAGCTTACGGCGCAGCCAAGGCACGCTTATTCCACGATTTTGCATTGAGGGCCGCTATTTTTAATACAGATGATTCCTTCTGTCGCAAGCTTTCGGAAACGACCTCGCAGTTCAACGTCGTTAACTATGGGAGCGATGCAGATCATGTCGATATACAGTTGATTCGGCCGACGGATAGCGGATCAAACATTAGAGTCTCGATACATAGCGTAGCCTATGATCTGCAAACCAGTCTATTGGGTGCGTTTAACGCCTCCAACGTAATGGCCGCTTTTGCAGCAATATCAGCATTATTCCCTGACGATGTGGATCGGCTACTTGCGGCGATCCCGAAATTACAAGCAGCCCCTGGACGGATGGAGTGGTTCAGGGCTCCAGAGTTTGCCACAGTTGTTGTCGATTACGCTCACACCCCAGATGCACTCGAGAATGCGATTAAGACTTGCAAGGCACATTGTGTCGGAGAGGTCTGGTCAGTCTTTGGTTGTGGCGGAGATCGGGATGTGGGCAAGCGACCATTGATGGGGCAAGTGGCGTCCGAGTTGTCCGACCATATCGTGCTGACATCAGATAATCCTCGCTCTGAGTCGCCTCAACATATCTTGAATGATATTCGGGCCGGTATGACCAAGCCCCCGATTCTTGAAGAGCTTGATCGTGCTGCGGCGATACGATTTGCAGTGGAGCATGCATCCGCCGATGATTGGGTGCTGCTTGCCGGTAAGGGCCATGAAAATACCCAGACCATCGGTCAAAAAACGGTTGTCTATTCTGATCGAGCCGAAGTCGCTCGATTATTTGGATTGATGGGCTCGGAGGTACAGCATGCTTCCTAGCGCACTGCATGACATGGCCTCAGTCGTGGACGGGACCGTTTCTGGTAACCCCATGATCTCAGGCTTGACCATCGATAGTCGACAAGCGGGTAAAGGTGACTTATTTGTTGCGTTGACGGCTGAGCGTGATGGTCATGATTACATTGCAAATGCCGCAGAAAGCGGAGCATCTGCTGCGCTTGTCTCTAAGCCCACATCGATCCTGCCATCGATTTGCGTGACAGATACTCTAGATGCCATGACTGAACTCGCACGCGCGATGCGTGATTCGTATGCGGGAGAGGTATTTGCATTGACTGGCAGTCAGGGTAAGACCAGTACCAGAGGATTTTTAGCCTCGATATTGACGCAAATGGCCCGGAGATCTGGATCGGGATCCATTCTTGTGACTCAGGGGAATCTAAATAATCACCTGGGTGTTCCTCTAACCATGGCAAGGCTGCGACCACATCATCCGTATGCCTTGTTTGAATTGGGCGCATCAGCCGTCGGTGAAATCAATCACTTGGCATCGCTTGTTCGGCCTCAAGTCTCAGCGCTTCTGAATGCACGTGCTGCGCACCTTGAAGGCTTTGGTTCAATTGCAGGGGTTATTCAGGGTAAAGGGGAAATTATTGATCAGACTGCGACAAACGGAACAGTTATTTTGAATCGTGATGAACCTGCATTTGGGGAATGGTTGAACCGAGCTGGCTCGAGGCGTGTCATTAGTGTCGGCCGTGAAGCAGGTGATTTGGTTTGGAGTCAGATTTCTGATCAAGGGTTGCAGATTTATTATGACGGCCGCGTCCTCAACGCATCATTGCCCACACTCGGTCAGCATTTTATGGAAAATGCAGCGCTCGCCTCTGCGATGGCAATTGCTGCCGGAGCCACCGACCAAGAAATTATCGATGGGCTTGAGGCGGCATCGATCGAGCCGGGTCGTATGACCCCTATTCAACTGGTGGATACATTGCTGGTTGACGATACCTATAACGCCAGTCCACAGGCTGTTCGCGCGGCCATTGATTGGTTGGCAACATGCCAAGGTGTGCGTGTTCTCGCGATGGGCGGATTGAGTGAGCTGGGTGAGGTTGCTGAAAGCGAAATGCATGCGCTTGGAGCCTATGCCAAGTCAAAAGGAATTGATCGATTGGTTGCGACAGGCACAGCAATGCCAATTGCTGAAGGATATGGCGCGGATGCTCAGTATTTTCCAACCCATGATGGTGTGTGCGATTTCTTAACCGAAAACGTTCGCGATGCGAATGTGATTCTGGTGAAGGGGTCGCGATCAGCACAAATGGACAGAGTGATTACCGCGCTCAAATTGCGACAAGGAGGGCAGTAGCTGTGTTGCTTTGGTTAGCTAATTATCTCAGCACATTCGAACCGGGCTTTGCTGTTTTCCAGTATCTGACACTTCGCTCGATCTTGGGCGTATTGACCGCGCTAATCACAGCTTTATTTGTGGGCCCCTGGGTTATCCGCTCGTTGGAGACGCGCCAAATCGGTCAATCGGTGCGCCGCGATGGGCCTGAATCGCATTTTTCAAAGCAAGGTACACCAACGATGGGCGGCGTCTTGATCCTAGTGTGTATCACCGCTTCAACACTTCTTTGGGGTGATCTCACTAACGTGTACGTTTGGGTTGCCTTATTTGTGATGCTGGGTTTTGGCGTCATTGGCTGGATTGATGACTGGAAAAAAATTGTTCTGAGGAATTCGGAAGGGCTGTCTGCAAAATCGAAATATCTTGGGCAATCGATTGTTGGATTGGTTGCTGCAGTGATCCTCTATCAGATCGCGAAAACACCGGCTGAGACAACACTCTTGGTTCCGTTTTTTAAAGACATTCTGATCCCACTGGGTTTTGGCTACATCATCCTGACGTATTTCGTAATTGTTGGTACATCAAATGCCGTCAATTTGACCGACGGCCTTGATGGCTTGGCGATTCTCCCAACGGTGTTAGTCGCTGTTGCTCTAGGTGTCTTCGCATACCTCACAGGTAACGCGATTTTCTCTCAGTATCTGTTTATTCCATTCATTCCTGGGACAGGTGAACTAGTCGTATTTCTTGGTGCCATGGTTGGAGCTGGTCTCGGATTTTTGTGGTTCAACACCTATCCGGCGCAGGTGTTTATGGGTGATGTTGGGGCGCTCTCGCTGGGCGCTGCCCTCGGTGTCGTCGCTGTAATGGTTCGTCAAGAGTTGGTGCTCTTCATCATGGGAGGAATCTTCGTTCTCGAAACTGTGTCGGTGATGCTGCAGGTTGCGAGTTTCCGTCTGACCGGCAAGCGTCTCTTCCGTATGGCTCCGATTCATCATCATTTTGAGCTGAAAGGATGGCCCGAACCTCGAGTGATTGTGCGGTTTTGGATTATTTCAGTGATGTTGGTATTGGTGGGTCTTGCGACCTTGAAGTTGAGATAATCGATGTCTTTGATCGCTAGCAGTAAACGCCTCATTCTAGGTGCCGGCCCAACCGGACAAGCTGTTGCGCGTCATTTTCAGCAATTGGGAATTCAATTCGAGGTCGCCGATACGCGCGAGTCGGATGATTTAAAAACTGGTTTTGAAAGAGAATTCCCTGGTGTTCAGACCTACTTTGGGCCGTTAAAGACCAAGTACCTAGATCGATTTGAAGAGATTGTTGTAAGCCCAGGGCTTGCCCCAACGACCGAGGGTTTAGACCAAACAAGGTCGCACCTCATCAGTGATATTCAGGTATTTCGACGCGCATGGCCAGAAAATCAACCTTTGATCGCGATTACTGGTTCCAATGCAAAATCGACAGTGACTTCCTTGGTTGCAGCGATATTAAAAGCTGATGGTCGATCAGTCCTTGTGGGTGGGAATTTCGGCCCTCAAGCACTCGATCTATTGGTAGATCGTACCGATGAATCGATTGCCGTGCTCGAGCTATCAAGCTTCCAGCTCGAGCGCACTCGCGGCCTCAAGGCAACCGTCGCGACATGTTTGAACATGTCTCCAGATCATCTGGACTGGCATGGCTCAATGGTCGCTTATCACCAAGCGAAGCATCGCATTTTTGAGGGTGTGGGTGCGATCGTAGTCAATGCTGAAGACCCTTTATCACAACCGTTGGTGCCGGATCAGACGCCAACAATTCGGTTTGCACTTCAGCATCCGGATTTCTATCGATTTGGGCTCATGGTGCTGGATGGCGATGATTGGATCTCGTTGGGTGCTGACCCATGGCTGCCTGTCTCTGAGCTCCCAATGCCTGGTCGCCACATGATTCAAAATGCCATGGCGGCTTTTGGAGTTTGTCACTTGATCGGAGTGGACAAGGCAGTTGCAGTTGCCGCGACGCGCGCGTTTATCGGGCTACCTCATCGAATGGTTGAGTTGAATCCTGTCCGCGGCGTGCGATTCATCAATGATTCCAAAGGCACCAACGTAGGCGCATCGGAGACTGCAATATCGAGTGTCGAGACGCTAGGCCAACTTTATTTGCTTGCCGGTGGTGAAAGTAAGGACGCCGATCTGAGCCAGTGGGCTAAGACAGCAAAGCTGCATTGCAAACATGTATTTGCCTTCGGCCGTGATCGACAGCGGTTTGTTGATGCATTAGGCCGACAGGTCACTGCGGTGGAAACATTAGATCAAGCGTTTGAGCTTGCCCTTCAACATGCAGGTGAAGGTGATGTGCTGTTATTAAGTCCCGCATGTGCAAGCTTTGACCAGTTCTCGAACTACCAGGAACGTGGTGCTCATTTTGAAGCACTGGTGGAGGCGTATCGTGAAATTTGAGATTCGCCGGTCAGACTTTATTCCGTTGGGATTACCTGACATCCACTTCGTTCTCGCAGCCTGTGCATTGGCTTGTCTTGGATTTTTATTGGTTGCATCGAGCTCGATCGAAGTCGCTTCTGATCGCTTCGGTCAACCGTTTAGTTTCGCGATGAAGCATGCGCTATTTTTAACAATTGCAGCGATTGGCGGCGTTGTCGCGTATCTCATTCCCACGCGCTGGTGGTACAACTACGCAACCCACTTTTTGCTGTTTTCGATGGTCCTGCTCGCAATCATCTTAATCCCAGGAATTGGTTTAACGGTCAATGGGGCAACTCGTTGGCTGAGTCTTGGATTTTTAAATCTACAGCCATCCGAGATCGCCAAATTCACAATGATGCTGTTTTTAGCATCCTACCTAGTTCGACGCCTCGAAGAGGTCCGACAGAAGTTCAGTGGCTTCGTCAAACCGATGGCTGTTGTTGGGTTAATTGCAGTTTTGTTATTGATGGAACCGGACTATGGAACGCTATTGGTCCTGAGCTGTGCTGTGATGGGTGTGTTGTTTTTAGCAGGAGCACCATTTACACAATACATCGTATTTGGCTCGGCACTCGTGCTTGGACTCGTGGTGCTGGCTGTGATTGAGCCATATCGGTTTGAGCGGATTGAGACGATCTTTAATCCATGGGCCGTTCGGTATGGTGCGGGTTATCAGATCACGCAGGCGCTTCTCGCATTTGGTCGCGGTGGCATTTTCGGAATGGGGCTCGGTAACTCCGTTCAGAAACTTTTTTACCTACCTGAAGCGCACACGGATTTTGTCTTTGCGATTTTGGCGGAAGAGCTCGGTTTAATCGGTGCTTTGAGTACTGTTGCCCTGATGACATACATGGTCTGGCGTGGTCTTTTAATCGGTCGTCGCGCCGAGTTAGGCGGTCGGCCTTTTGCTGCCTATCTTACTTATGGATTGGTATTACTCATTGCGCTGCAAATTCTTATCAACTTAGCGGTCAACATCGGATTAGCGCCGACCACTGGATTAACTCTTCCACTTTTGAGTTATGGCGGAAGCTCACTCGTCATGACAGCTGCAAGTCTCGGCGTCATCGCACGGATCAGTGCAGACAATCTTCCTGGAGGGCGGTCATGAAAGAACCAATATGCATCATGGCCGGAGGAACTGGGGGGCATATCTTCCCAGGATTAGCGGTTGCCGAGGAACTGATCAAGCGTGGCGAGACTGTGCATTGGATCGGATCAAAGCATGGCCTCGAAGGGCGTCTGGTTCCTGAAAAAGGAATTCCAATGCACTACCTGGCTGTGCGCGGTCTTCGTGGAAAGCAGGGCTTGCAACGCATTACAGGACCGATTCGGCTCGGTATTTCTATCATTCAGGCGCTGATTCTGATGCTCCGATTAAGGCCAGCTGTCTGTGTTGGTTTTGGTGGGTATCCGGCAGGACCTGGCGGTATTGCAGCGAAGATCATGAAAGTTCCTGTGGTAATTCATGAGCAGAACGCTGTAGCAGGGATGACGAATAAGTATTTGGCCAAGTTCGCGACCAAAGTACTGACGGCTTTTCCGGATGTGATCGAAGGTGCCGAATGTGTTGGCAACCCGATTCGTCCAGAGATCGATTCAGTGGGTCGTCAACGTATTGCAGATGGGTATCAAGCAAGTGATACAACACGCGTCCTAGTAATAGGTGGGTCTCAGGGTGCCAAGTCACTGAATGAGCGATTGCCTGAGAAATTAAAAGCCGTAGCAAGTCAATATGGCATTGAAGTCACGCACCAAACAGGCGTGTCTGGAAAGGGTCGGGTCTATGAACAGTATCAAGCTCTTGATCTTGATGCCACGGTGGTTGCTTTTATCAGTCGCATGGATGAGGCATATCGAGATGCAGATATTGTGGTTTGTCGTGCGGGTGCACTCACAGTTTCTGAGTTAGCAAGCGCGGCTATGCCATCGGTTCTAATCCCATTTCCATATGCAGTTGATGACCACCAAACGAAAAATGGTCAGCAACTGCAGAACGCTGGCGCTGCTGTTATTGTTCAGGAGAAAGATCTCGATATCTTCGTCGCTAAGCTCTCAGATATCCTCCGTGCACCAGAAAATTTGACCCAGATGGCGCGAGCAGCACGTTCCGTCGCAAAGCCAGAAGCCACTTTGCATGTCGCTGATTGTGTGCAGGTGGTCGCCCATGGTTAAGCGGATGGGACAAATCCAACGCATGCACTTCGTCGGAATCGGGGGAGTGGGCATGAGTGGTATTGCCGAAGTTCTTCTAAACCAAGGGTATTTAGTGTCTGGTTCGGACCTTCGAGAAGGGTCGGCCACTGAGCGGCTTGCCCGTTTGGGAGCGACAATTCATATTGGCCATCACGCATCAAACATCGAAGGTGCCGAGGTCGTCGTGGTGTCGAGTGCGATCGATCGCTCAAATCCAGAAGTCGTAACTGCTTTGAACGCAAGAGTTCCAGTTATTCCACGAGCACAAATGCTTGCTGAGTTAATGCGATTTAAACACGGTATTGCGATTTCTGGGACGCATGGCAAAACCACCACTACATCGTTGGCAGCGTCAGTGTTGGCCGAGGGGGGACTCGATCCAACCTACATCATCGGTGGAAAGTTGAATCAGGCAGATACCAATGCGAGCTTAGGTGCGAGCGAATATATGGTTGCCGAGGCTGATGAAAGTGACGCGTCTTTCCTCGTCTTAAAGCCGATGATCGCAATCGTCACGAATATTGATGCAGATCATATGTCCACATACGGGGGTGACTTCGAGCGACTCAAGCAAACCTTTGTGCAATTTTTACAGAACCTTCCATTTTATGGATTGGTGATTGCAAATGCTGATGACCCTGTGGTCACAGAGCTTCTGCCGGCTGTGGGTCGAACATTCCTAACCTTCGGCATCGATTCTGAGGCTGACTATCGGGCGGTGAACATTACAACCGATGGTTTTATGACCCATTTTGAGGTTGTACGTCCTGACGAAGAGAATCTGAGGGTCACGCTCTCGATGCCTGGGCGCCACAATGTGCTGAATGCGCTCGCAGTCGTCGCCTTGTCAGATCACTTGGGTGTAAGCGATGAGTCGCTCGTTAGAGCGCTTCGCGAATTCCAAGGCGTTGGTCGCCGTTTCCAATTAGCAGGATTTATCGAAAAAGAGGGTCAGCAGATTCCTGTCATCGATGACTATGGGCATCATCCGAAGGAACTCGAAGTGACCTTCGATGCAGTTCGAGGCGCATATCCTGGGCGTCGTTTGGTCAGCGTATTCCAGCCACATCGCTATTCCCGAACGCAAGATCTCTTTGATGATTTTGTCTCCGTTCTGAATCGTGCCGATGAGCTTGTCTTAATGCCAGTGTATCCAGCAGGTGAGGCGCCAATCATTGGTGCTGAATCGAAAGATCTTGCGCAAAGTATTCGTCGTCTTGGGCATTGTCGTCCTTATGTTGAAAGTGAATTCGATAAGGTGATTGAGCGTGTCAGTGCATTAGTTGAGCCCGACGATGTCGTATTGATTCAAGGGGCGGGTTCTATCGGACGACTTCCGTCTCAGATGGTTGCAACCCTTGGAGGTGGCCAATGAATTGGGCAAACGAACGCGTCGCTCTTTTGTATGGCGGCTTTGGGTCTGAAGCCAACGTCTCCCGTGATGGTAAGGAAACCGTTGCGGCTGCGATGCGTGATTTGGGTATCACGCCGATAGAGATCGATATCAAAGGTGGATTGGTTGAGCCGTTGATGGCTGCGAACCCCACACGTGTCTTTAATCTCGTTCATGGTCGGCCCGGCGAAGATGGTGTGCTGCAAGGATTGTTGTGTGCGCTTGGAATTCCTTTCACGGGATCGGGTGTTGGTGCGTCAGCATTGGCATTGGACAAGCCGCGGTCCAAACAAGTGTGGGAGTCACTCGGACTACCGACAGCGCCAATGGTTGTAGTGAACGATCTCGAGCAAGCCGAGATCTGCGTCAAACGATTAGGTCCTGAGCTCTTTGTGAAACCTGCTCACGAAGGATCGTCAGTTGGTGCCCATGTGGTTCATGGCGGCAGCCAATTGAAGGCTGCACTGATTGATGCGTTGAGACACGACACACGAGTTTTGGTTGAGCCTTTGCTACCTGGACCAGAATTTACTGTCGGAGTTGTTCGAGGCTTAGCATTACCAGTGATTGGGATCCGCCCAAGTTCGGAATTTTATGACTACAACGCCAAGTACGAGTCTGATGATACTGAGTATCAGATCCCATCAGAATTAAGCCCTGAACTGGAGGCTGAAGCACAGCAACTGGCTCTTGAAGCATTTGATGCACTTGGCTGTCGCACATGGGGTCGGGTCGATTTCATGATGGATGAAACCGGCCATCTACTACTCGTTGAATGCAACACAGTTCCTGGTATGGGCAGTCATTCCCTCGTGCCAAAAGCAGCGCGTGCTTCAGGGATGGATATGCCGATGCTGATCGAACAGATCCTTCTTGATGCGGAGATCTCGCCATGACAATGAAGCAAATTGCGAATCGCACGTTGATGCATTGGAAAGTATTGATGCTCTTAATCGGTCTTGGTGTCACGGGGTCGATCGCAGCGAGCGGCTTAAGTCACCTCTTGCAAGATGTGCAAATTCGCCAAGTTCAACTCCAAGGTGATTTGCGTTACTTGGATGCGGATAGTCTGACCCGTGACCTGAGCATTCGATTCAATGGAAATTATCTGGACACAACGCTGGGCCAGGTAATTTCTGAGGTCGTGTCACATCCATGGATAGCCAGCGCGTCCGCGCGTCGTGTGTGGCCGGATACGCTATTAATTGAGATTACCGAACAGCGCCCTCTGGCGATCTATAACGACAGACAGTATTTGGGCTTATCTGGTGATTTGTTTGAGCCACCAAAGCCTGTCGACGAACCCTTGCCAAGACTCTACGGGGCGTTATCTGAAACGATGCAGGTCTACAGTCATTACGGTGTGTTTTCTGATCGTCTATCTGATTTCTCAACGGTTGTCTCTGTTTCTCGCGGCCATGACATGGGCTGGAAAATTTCACTAGAAAATGGAATCAACGTGCAGCTTGGACGTGATGATATTTTGGGTCGTCTGTCACGTGCACGCGATGTTTTGGACCGTCTAGATGACGAGAAGCTTGCGAAGCTCCAGGAGATCGATGCCCGTTATGATAATGGCGTTGCATTGGCTTGGAGGGCTGTCGAGTGAATCATATGTTGGTCATCGACGTCGGCTCGAGTCAGATCACAGCAGCAGTTGCTGAGATTACTGACCTACGTCGAATCGTTGTCCGCGGCTTGGGTCGTGCGCGTTCTGGTGGCCTGAAGCAGGGTGTTGTGATTCAGATTGATTCGGTCGTTGAGGCGCTTGTACGTGCAGTCGCTGAAGCGAATCAGATGGCCGGTACAAAACTTTCCGATCCTTTGGTCTCGGTCGGTGGATCTCACCTCCTTGGTCAAGATATCTCAGGCACGGTGATGTTGAATCATCGAGAGGTCACAGATGTCTTGCTGACACAGGCGATGGAGCAGGTTCAGGCTCAAGCTCAGATCCTTGAACGCGAGATTTTGAGTGTGATTCCCCGATCATTCACATTGGATAGCCAAACCGGAATTCGTTCGCCGCAGGGTATGACGGGAAATCGCTTGGATGCCCATGTACATGTCATCACTGGTGCAACGCACGTTGTGAATAACCTGAAGAAATGTTTACGACTCGCAGGTCTTGAGGTAGTGGTTCTTGTTCCTTCAGCGCTCGCGGTCAGCCAGTTGGTCTTGCCCGATGAGCGCGAGCTTGGTGTCTGTGTTGCTGATATTGGCGTCGGTACGACCGATGTCATGATGATTACTGAAGGGGTGCCAGCTTGGATGCAAGTGATGCCGATGGGTGGCGAGCTATTAACTCACGATTTGGCTGTTGCACTGAAAACTCCTCTCGGTGATGCCGAGCATTTGAAAGTGCAGCATGGCTACGCGCACACAAGCTTTGCGCCACCAAAAGATACCGTACAGGTCAAAAAGCTCGCAGACCGACCCGCTGAAAATATTAGCTTGCAGCAATTGACTGCATTCATTCAGCCGCGTGTCGAAGAGATCGCAGAAATATTAGGTGAACGTCTCCGTCAATCGGGTCGGTTTGAAGAGGCGTCAACGGGAATTGTCTTGTGTGGTGGAACGGCTGCACTGCCAGGTATCGCGCAAGTTTTTGAGAGTATGTTGCAGTGTCCATGCCGGGTACTGAAACAAGCCCATCAAGAAGGACTCGATGGGCTATTACAAGATCCAGCCAATGCGGTGCTGGCCGGGCTTTTGGCGTATGGACGCGACCAAGAAGTCAGGCCGAAACCACGTTGGCTTGGTGCGCAGGGAAGCATGTTCAATCGGGTTCGACAGTGGATCCAAGGAAATTTTTAACTGAGAGGGTAATCAAATGTTCGAGATCGTAGATCAAATCGAATCAAACGCGGTCATTAAAGTGATCGGCGTTGGCGGTGGTGGCGGCAATGCCGTTAACTATATGTTGAAACACGCAGTTGACGGTGTTGAATTTATCGTTGCCAATACCGACGCGCAAGCAATGAAGGCCGTTCCAGCTGACCGAACTATTCAGCTCGGTGGCGATATCACGAAAGGCTTGGGTGCTGGCGCGAATCCTGACGTCGGACGTAACGCTGCATTAGAAGATCGTGATGCTATTGCTGAAGTATTGGCCGACACCGACATGGTCTTTATTACAGCAGGAATGGGTGGTGGTACTGGTACAGGTGCTGCACCAGTGGTTGCCGAGATCGCGCGTGAAATGGGAATCCTGACGGTTGCAATTGTGACGCGTCCGTTCGGATTTGAAGGTCGTCGTCGCACGCACGTTGCGGATCAAGGGATCGCAGCGCTTGAGAAACACGTCGATTCGTTGATTGTCGTGCCAAACGAAAAGCTGTTGCCTGTGCTTGGTAAGAATGCCTCGCTGATGGCTGCATTTGCTGAAGCAAATAACGTTTTACACGGTGCTGTTCGCGGTATCGCTGATCTGATTATTCGTCCAGGAATGATTAACGTCGACTTTGCTGACGTTCGTACTGTGATGAGTGAAATGGGCAAAGCGATGATGGGGACAGGAACAGCAGCTGGTGAAGACCGTGCTGTGAAGGCCGCTGAAATCGCAATCCGTTCACCACTCCTTGAAGATGTCGATCTCTCCGGTGCACGCGGTATTCTGGTCAACATCACATCAGGTCCAGATTTTACCTTGGGTGAATTCGACCAAGTCGGTCATGTGGTTGAACAGATTAGTGATGACAACGCGAACGTGGTTGTGGGAACAGTGATCGATCCAGAAATGAGCGACCAGATTTGCGTCACCGTTGTTGCAACCGGTCTTGGTGGTGCGCAGGCCCCTAAGACTGTCGTTGATAACGGCCACCTCGAACGCGCACCACGTGAAGCCTATAGCCCAACAAATACCGATGCTCCTCAAGTTTTGAGAACGCAGGCAGTGGGTAATGCAGCGCTTGCTCAGGAAGTGGTTCAAGAGCAAAACAATGGACAAGAAATGGAGCGGATTTTGAACATCCCTGCGTTTCTTCGTCGCCAGGCGGACTAATGGAGAAAACCCCACGCTTCCGCTCCGATTTGCGAGATGCATCGGAGAAAAGCCTGTTAAACTAACAGGCTTATTGTAGGAGAATTGAATTGATTGCACAGCGAACGCTGAAAAATGTCGTGCGAGCTACAGGAGTGGGTCTGCACTCGGGGGATACGGTTTACCTCACATTGAGACCAGCACCTGAAAACCATGGCATTCAATTCAAACGTGTGGACTTGGATCCGCCTGTACTGATACGGGCGAATGCAGACAGTGTCTCTCAGACAACCCTCTCAACCTGTTTGTCTTCGCCCGACGGTGCGCAAGTCTCGACCGTCGAGCATTTGTTATCCGCGTTATCGGGTATGGGTATCGATAACGTTCTCGTTGAGTGCAATGCCCCAGAGCTTCCCATCATGGATGGCAGTGCCTCACCCTTTGTATTCTTGATTCAGTCGGCCGGCGTCAGAGAACAAACGGCGCCTCGCGAGTACATCCGAATAACACACATCGTTGAAGTAGCGCACGAGGGCAAGATTGCCCGTCTAGAGCCCTTTAATGGGTTCCGTATTACGTTTTCGATCGACTTTGATCATCCGGTAGTCGATCAAGGTGAATGTAAAACTGTTGTCGATATTGATGAGGCATCATTTGTTCGCGAAGTCAGCCGAGCACGTACTTTTGGTTTTATGCGTGATTTGGATTATCTCAAAGCTAACAATCTGGCACGTGGCGGCTCGATGGCCAACGCGATTGTCGTTGGCGAAGATCGGATTTTGAATGATGACGGGTTACGACAGAATGATGAGTTCGTGAAGCATAAAGTGCTTGATGCACTCGGAGATCTGTATTTAGCGGGCAGTCCAATTATTGGCCACTATTCAGGTAATCGGAGTGGTCACGCGCTAAATAATAGATTACTCCGACAATTGTTCTCTGACCCGAGTAACTATGAGGTTGTTACCTTTGATCGGGCGGAAGATTGCCCGATACCCGTGCAGCCAATTGCTGAAACTGACGTTTAAGTTCGTCATCCTCGAGCGTTTCTGAAAATTCTTGAATGGATGCACCCGCTTTTGGGCTCGGTGTGATCGTTTTACTTTTCACCCTCTTCTTTTTGGTATGTTGAGGTCTCACTCGACATTGAATCCTGCGAATTCCACGAAACAGTGGATCATTCTGTAACGCGTCGATGAGGCTATACTCCTCAAAGCGTAATTTGGCCGCTAATGCTGCTTGTGGAACATATAAAGTGAGAAGTCCGGAATTGAGATCTCCAGTTGCGACCTCATGTTTAAGGTCATTAGGCAGGAGAGATTCGATGATTTGGGCGCGTTTCGCCTGAATCGATGCCTCAAGCTGAAGTGTCTCGAGGTGACTTCCTGATCGATTGATCAAAGTTCTCAGGCTTTTTAGCTGTCCGGGGTCACGCAATTCGCTACAATGCCGCTTTTATTATCACATACACCATAGGATACGCATGTTAGGGACATTTGTCCGGAAGATCTTCGGCTCCAAAAACGACCGGGAAGTCAAACGGATGCTGAAGGCGGTCGCCGCGATCAATCAGCAAGAATCCACTCTCGAATCGCTCAACGATGAGGCACTCGCGGCCAAGCGCGATGAATTCCGTGAGCGAATCAACGCCGGTGGGACGCTGAATCAAATCCTTCCAGATGCCTTCGCTGTCTGTCGAGAAGTCAGTAAGAGACAACTTGGATTAAGGCACTTTGATGTGCAGATGGTCGGTGGTATGACCCTCCATGAGGGCCGTATTTCTGAGATGCGGACGGGTGAAGGTAAAACCCTCGTTGCGACATTACCTGCATATTTGAATGCCATCGAAGGGAAAGGTGTTCACGTGGTGACTGTGAACGAATACCTTGCCAATCGAGATGCTAATTGGATGCGCCCGCTCTATGAAGGGCTCGGGTTGACTGTTGGTGTGATTGCTTCAGGTCAAAGCCCTGAAGAGAAGCGTGCTGCTTATGCTGCTGATATTACCTACGGCACCAACAATGAATTCGGATTTGATTATCTCAGAGACAACATGGCGTTTTCGCCTGAAGGTCGTGTGCAGCGTGAATTATCGTTCGCCATTGTGGATGAGGTGGATTCGATTCTGATCGATGAAGCCAGAACACCACTGATTATCTCAGGCCCAGCCGATGATCATTCAGAACGATACAAAGCGATCAATGCAATTATTCCAAAACTCACCAAAGCGAAAATGTCCGAAGATGGCGAATCGTTTGAGGTTGAAGGGCACTATTTACTTGATGAGAAAAACCGCTCCGTTGAATTAACGGAACTCGGTCATGAATTGATCGAAGCGGAACTCTCTGACATGGGCCTCTTAGAAGCTGGTGACAGCCTATACAACCCAGCGAACCTTGCACTGTTCCATCATGTGAATGCAGGCTTGCGTTCGCACACGCTTTTCCAGAGAAACGTCCACTACATCATCCAAGATGGTCAGGTTGTGATCGTTGACGAACATACTGGCCGGACAATGCCAGGCCGTCGTTGGTCAGAGGGTCTGCATCAGGCAGTTGAGGCGAAAGAAGGCGTGGATATCCAGCCTGAGAGCCAGACACTTGCCTCAACCACATTCCAGAATTACTTCCGTTTGTATGATCGTTTGTCAGGTATGACCGGTACAGCAGACACCGAGGCGTACGAATTCAGACAAATCTACGGCTTGGATGTTGTCGTCATTCCAACTAACGTGCCTGTGAAGCGAATCGACTATAACGATTTGGTTTACATGACGATGGAAGAGAAGTTTGAAGCGATTGTTGCTGACGTTATTGCTGAGCGGGATAAAGGTCGTCCGGTGCTTGTGGGTACCGCATCGGTCGAGGCCTCTGAACTTTTGTCGCAATTTTTAGATAAAGAAGGCATTCAACATAACGTTTTGAACGCCAAGCAGCATGAGCGTGAAGCACACATCATTGCTGAAGCCGGTCGCCCCGGTGCCGTCACGATTGCCACAAACATGGCTGGTCGAGGCACTGACATCGTGCTTGGTGGTAACTGGCAGGCGGAAGTTGCTGAATTGAAATCACCGACAGATGCGCAAATCCAAGCAATCAAGGCTGACTGGCAGACGCGTCACGAAGCAGTACTTCAGGCAGGAGGTCTACATATTGTCGGATCTGAACGTCACGAATCACGTCGGATTGATAACCAGCTCCGTGGGCGTTCTGGTCGTCAGGGTGACCCGGGATCGTCACGTTTCTTCTTGTCTCTTGAAGATGATTTGATGCGTATTTTCGCATCACCAAAGATGCGTTCGATTATGCAGAGTCTTGGTATGCAACGCGGTGAGGCGATCGAACACAAAATGGTCACCAACGCGATCGAAAAAGCGCAGAAAAAGGTCGAGGGTCGTAACTTCGACATGCGTAAGCAGCTATTAGATTATGACGATGTTGCGAATGATCAGCGGACTCAAGTGTACGCGCAGCGTAATGAGTTGATGGATGCTGATGATCTGTCAGATCTTGTTGTGGCGATTCGTCGAGATGTTTTCACATCAGTTGTTGCGACCTACATTCCGCCACAAAGTTTGATTGAGCAGTGGGATATTCCGGGTCTGACCGAGGAATTTGCGACACAGTTTGGTCTCGAGATGCCAATTCAAGAATGGCTAGATGAAGATGAGTCTTTGTATGAGGAAACGCTTCTCGAGAAAATTATTGATGAGGCAGTAAGCCGTCATAATGAAAAGATCGGTGTTGTTGGTGACGACACAATGCGCCAGTTTGAGAAGCAGGTTCTGCTGCAAATACTTGACCATCAGTGGAAAGATCACTTGGCTGCGATGGATTATTTACGCCAAGGGATTCATCTCCGTGGCTATGCGCAAAAAAATCCAAAGCAGGAATACAAGCGCGAAGCGTTTGAACTTTTCACGTCAATGCTCGATCAAATCAAGCGCGAATCGGTTCGTGTGCTGACCGCTGTTCAGGTACCGACAAAAGAAGAAATCGAAGCTCAAGAAGTAGCACGTCGCCAGCAGGCAGTTTCGCAATTAGTGCAAACTCGGGCGACACATGACGCCGCGGCATCCGCAGATGAAGAATCCGCTGATGCGGTACCGGATCGGCCGATGCCGGCAGTGAGCCACAAGGTTGGGCGAAATGAGCCCTGCCCATGTGGAAGTGGAAAGAAATACAAGCAATGTCATGGTCGCATTGGTTGATGCGCCATCACATGCTTCTTGGCGAAGCGTGAGAGTCAGATGAAATCATCAGTAGGTGGGGCATCGGTCAACGGCGTTCGATTGGGCGCAGTACGGGCACCCGTGTATCAAAACAAAGATCGCGATGATCTTCTGTTGATGGCTTTTGATGAAGGGTCTGTCGGGGCCTGTGTCACCACCACTAACCAGTTTTGCGCAGCTCCTGTGCATGTACTAAGAGCACATTTAGCATCGACTCCTTCGGTTCGTTACTGGCTACTTAACGCGGGTAATGCAAACGCCGGAACGGGTGCGCCAGGCATGGAAGCATGCCGGCAAACTGTCTCATCACTCGCGTCATTGACCGATGTGTCCGATGACGCCATTTGGCCATTTTCGACAGGCGTGATTGGCGAGCCGTTGCCTGTCCAATCCATCTGTGATGCGCTTCCTGAAGCCTTGAATGCCTGTGATTCATCAGTGGATGCGTGGGAACGTGCCTCGCATGCCATTATGACGACAGATACCCACCCGAAATTACGACATATCCAATGCGAGATTGGTGGACAGACTGTGACGTTAACGGGGATGGCTAAAGGCTCAGGTATGATCCATCCGAACATGGCGACCATGTTTGGTCTGATCGCATCGGATGTTGTGATGACCAGCGAGTGTTTACAGACACTGCTTAAGTATGCCGTAAACCACAGTTTCAATTGCGTCACCGTCGATGGAGATACCTCGACCAACGATGCTTGTGCGATCGTCGCAACACAGACAGCAGGTCACGAGATCATTACCGATCCAGCAGGGCCTGATGCACAGGTTTTTGCTGGCGCTTTATCTGCTTTAGCGGATGACCTTGCAGAAATGCTCGCACGCGACGGTGAGGGTGCAACGAAGTTTGTCCGCGTCATCTGTGAAGATGCAACCAGTGACGAGGATGCGCACGCCATTGCTAACACAGTGGCCCTATCGCCTTTAGTGAAAACAGCGTTAGCCGCATCAGATCCCAACTGGGGTCGGGTTGTTGCAGCCGTTGGTCGCGCGCCAGTTTCAGAGATTGCGATCGATCGTGTGAATGTCTGGATTAATGATGTGCAGATCGTCGAAAACGGTGGTCGTCATCCAGAGTACACAGAAGAAGCAGGCCAGGTGGCAATGAGTCCGGTTGATGTTGATATCCGGATTTCGATGGGTGTGGGTTCAGGGTATTGCCGGGTCATGACTTGTGATCTCACCAAAGAATATGTTCGGATCAATGCCGAATACCGGACCTGAAATCCAGGTGGCCTGCGCGCTGATCTGGCGTGATCGGCAAATCCTTCTGTCAAAGCGCCATCAAGGTGCGCATCAAGGTGGGTTATGGGAGTTTCCAGGTGGAAAGTTTGAAAGCGGTGAAGACCCAAAATCCTGCCTGAATCGAGAGCTTGAGGAAGAACTCGGTATCACTCCCCGCGAATTCTATTTCATGTTTCAAATCCCTTGGGATTATGGCGATAAGTCGATCCGTTTATGGGTGTATGAAGTTTTTGAGTTTGATGGCGAACCACGGGGTCTTGAGGGCCAAGATGTGAACTGGTTCTCTTCAGATGCGTTAAGGGCGCTTGAATTCCCGAAGGCAAATGATGCGATTGTTCGTGCGATTGGATTACCGAGGATTATTCGCGTCTACGATCCGACGCTAACGCTTGAACCCGCGATTTGGGTAACACAGGCTGAGCATCAGTGTCTCCTGTATTTTCGGGGACTGACGCCGGGCGTAGAACTCGAAACGGCAATTGATGCAGCACTCACGCGTGGACATCAGGTGATGCTGACGTTAGATCAACTACCCTGTTTCCGCGCTGGTTGTGGCGTGCATTTACGGAAGACTGATCGCGTATCTGATGCGCTTACTCGTCTTGAGAAACTCAATGACCCTTGGCCCATCACGGCAGGGATCCGTGATGAACAGGATCTCGAAAGGCAACGCGCATGGCCGTTTGACGCGCTTCTGATTTCTCCAGTACGTGAGACACCGAGTCACCATGGCATGCAGGCGCTTGGTTGGGATCGATTTTCAGAACTAGCAAGCAAAGTCGGTGTCCCAGCCTATGCCTTGGGTGGCATGAACCACGATGATCTATCAATGGTCACTGAGCACGGTGGTTTTGGTGTGGCAGGAATCCGCGGTCTCTAGTGAGTATCGATTTCTGGGTCGTTGAATTCAGGAGGGACAGGTTGCCCTGGAATTCGATGTCCTTCATCTGCCCATTCACCCAAATCAATCAAACGACAGCGTTCTGAGCAAAACGGACGAGACGGATTATCTGCGTGATAACGCGTTTCTTTTTTGCAGGTCGGGCAAGACACAATATGGCCTTTGTCATGAGTCATGACTGAGTTTCTCGTGTAGGGTCTGAATTTGTTGAGTGAGCGATTCTAAATCACCCGAGTTATCGATCACAAAGGTCGCGTTACCGAGGCGCGCGTCTCTTGGAAGCTGCACATCAATAATGTGCTGAATCGTCTCTTTTGATAGTGTATCTCTTGCTGCACCCCTGAGTAGTTGGTCACTTTCTGGCACATCGACAACGATGATACCGTCGAGACTTTCATGTTGCTTGGTTTCGATTAAAAGCGGCGAGCACAGAATTCGGTAGGGCGATTGTGATTCTTGATTGAGCCATTGATTGACAGCAATACGAACAAGCGGATGGATGATCGATTCAACCGTCTGTTTCAGTGCCGGTGATTCATAGATTCTTGACCGTAAGAGCACCCGATCTAAGTGTCCGCCTGGAAAATATTGTGATCCAATCGCAGCCTCTAATTCTTGAGCTCCTGGAGTCCCTGGAGCGATCACATCACGTGCGAGCTGGTCAGTGTCGAGGATATCGATATCGAGTGCGGCTAATTGCTCGAGTACTGTGCTCTTTCCGCTGGCAATACCGCCTGTGAGTCCGTAGACAGGTGTTCTCAAATTGATCTCCTTTGTTAAAGGATGACTTTTAGGTGGCAACAACACAAGGTAGCCAATGCTAAATGTGGTCTGAAGCGAATCATTGAGCGTTGTTTGAAGCGAGATTCAACGAGACCGGCGATTGTCGCGTCACACGCTAACTTGTAAAACATGCGGTCACTCCCCATTCCAAGGGTATGGAGCGACTGACTGTTTTATACAATGACCAATGTCCGGTATGTTCGTTTGAGATCGAACACTATCGAGCATTTTGTCTTAAAAGAGGCATTGACTTGGGCTTTGAAAAGATTTCAGACCGGGGACCGATGCTGCAAGCTGTAGGGTTATCTCTAACCGATGCCAAGAAACGACTTCATGTGCGCACTCACGATGGGAACGTGATGGTTGGTGTCGATGCGTTCCTCGCTCTCTGGGCTGAAATGCCTATCTACAAATATTTCGGACGACTTGTCGGAATTTCTGGAGTCTATCATTTGGCGGTGATTGCCTATGACCACGTACTCGCGCCCCTTCTTTTTTGGTGGGACAAGCGCCGATTAAATTGCGACGATAGCTCATGTAGCTGAGACAGCGAGTTAATCAATCGATGTTGCAATTGCGACATCATTGCCTGAGCTCGTAGCATTTGAAGTGCTTCATCTAATGCCGAGAATACAAGTCTCGATTTAGCAACTACGTCGCACCGATATCCTGCCAACAGCCTCGCCGCGTGCTGTTGTAACCACTGGCTTCCTGACATTATCTGGAAGACGATCGACGATGTCTTTTTCACCAATTCCGCGAAGCAACTCAACCACCAGTGCCTCCTGGCCTCGCAGTGAGCCATCTTCGCACTTCAGTGCAAATCCAATTTCTCGATCAGCGATAGCACCTAAATAGACGCCTTCGGCACCCATCTTAACCTGCAAGCGTCCTCGTCCTGCCTCGAGAAGTTGAGTGTCCAATCGATCTGACCCGGCAACCATAAAAGGTGCGCTTGCTTGTGCGTTGCGTAGTCTGCGAGCGGCCGCGTTGAATTCATCTGAAAATCGCTCAGCCCCAAGCTTTGCGAATCCAAGTGCCATAACATCCAACGGAAGTGCATAGGTTGGAACAGAGCAACCATCAGATGCGTGGTCGAGTGAATTCGCATCGACCCCGAAAATCAGACTCATATGCTCTCGGATTTTGGCTTGAAGCGGGTGGTCGTATGCAGTGTATCCATTGGTTTTCCAGCCAACATGTTTACATACCGATAACATGCCTGTGTGTTTCCCGGAGCAACAGTGATGGAGTTGGGTTGCAGTGACATGGTCATGGCTAAGCTTTAAACGCACAGGCTCAGTGAATGGAAGTGTGACGCCGCACTCAAGGTCGCCAA
>JAYNIS010000002.1:0-35946 GCA_038109325.1 Gammaproteobacteria bacterium
CAGCGTATCGCACCTCAACCCCATTTTCTTGAAGTTGTTCGATTTCACTATGCAATCGACGGCAATACCCACAATCGATATCAGTGAAGACCAGAAGACGATGCTTCACCTCACCGTTTGGAGGAAACACAATCAACGTTGACTCATCTAGCTGACCCAGCAATTCCTGACGATCAGCGCGACGACCAATATCAGTCAAATTTTTAACGCCACCACTACCGACTTGATACAAGTCGCCGGCGACAAAATGTGAACCTGTCGCGTCGGTATAGATCCGCTCGCCCGTTTTCAAAGTTACTTCGAAAAACGGCGTGTCATTGATTGGCTTCACAGATTCAATTTGGATCATCTGATTAATACCCGTGATCGCTTTCTCAATCTGCGCTTGATCAGCAATCGCAGTCACAGAAAACACAACTAATATTGAGACCAACCAACGCATTTTTCATCCTCTCTTAATTGGTCAGGGAAGTGTAACTCAAGCGCGCGGATGATGGGCGGTATGCAACTGCTTCAGACGCTCTCTCGCTACATGGGTATAGATTTGAGTTGTTGAAAGGTCTTCATGCCCTAAAAGCAGTTGAACCACGCGCAAGTCTGCCCCGTGATTTACCAAATGAGTTGCAAATGCATGGCGTAAAGTATGTGGACTCAAGTCTGCGGTAATCCCTGCGACCTGAGCAATGTGCCTCAATCGATGCCAAAATGTCTGACGAGTCATCGGAGATCCAGAACGCCCAGGAAAGACTGCCGGTCCTCTTGGGTCTGGGAACTCTGGACGCGCTTCTAAAAAGTAACGCTGAAGCCAATCTCTTGCTGCGTCACCGAGTGGGACCAAACGCTCTTTGCTTCCTTTCCCGAGGACGCGCACAACACCTTGTTCAAGGCTAATATTAGAGCGCTCCAAACCACAGAGTTCGCTCACTCGGAGACCCGACGCATACAGAACCTCTAACATCGTACGGTCTCTCAATCCAAGCAATGTGTCTGTATCAGGCGCCTCGAGCAGTTTAAACACATCATTCTCCGAGAGTGTTTTCGGTAACGGCCGACCCTTAGCTGGTCGTTGGATTCGAGCCATTGGATCATCATCGCGACAACCATGTCTGATTTGATATTTATAGAATCCATGGAGCGCTGACAGCTTACGCTGGATCGACGTGATCTTTAGCCCCTCTGAAAATAATGAACCAATAAAGCCATTGATATCTGAATCGGTCAGTACTTCGATCGTTTTATTAAGAGATCTTGCATAGGCACTGACACCCTCAAGATCAACCCGGTAGGCACGCAAGGTCGTTTCGGAAAGGCCGCGCTCTAGGTAAAGTGCATCGAGGTAGGCATCAAGAAATTGGAGCTTAGTCATAAGTACAGACTAGCATGCTCCGATACAAAAATTGTGATTACACTGCAGGCGCGCTTGGCGTCTTCGTCTTCACAACCACAAACAAAAGACCGGCTACAGTCGCCGGTCTTTCAAATTTAGGAATCAGTCAGTCTGGACACTACGAGACGATGAACTATCTCGAAATGCTGGACTGACATACCAAATTACTTGGTATCCAACTTTTCCTTAATACGTGCTGCCTTACCAGACAGTTCACGCAAGTGATATAGCTTCGCTTTGCGTACGTCACCACGACGCTTAACTTCGATCGAGTCAATCAATGGTGAGTGCAACTGAAACGTACGCTCAACACCAACACCATGTGAGATCTTCCGCACGATGAAGCTTGAATGCAGGCCGCGGTTTGATTTCGCAATCACCACCCCTTCATAAGCCTGAAGACGCTCACGCGTACCTTCTTTCACCTTCACCTGAATCACTACCGTGTCACCGGGCGCGAACGCAGGTAAGTCTGTCTTCATTTGCTCATTATTGAGCGCTTCGATGATCGGATTCATGCTCACGGCTTTGACTCCCTAATAAATTCATCCAGCAGTAGCTGATCCTCATCAGACAGCTCCTGCTTCTCCAATATCTCAGGCCGACGTAACCACGTCTGCCCCAAGGCCTGTTTGCGGCGCCACTTGGCAATGTCACCGTGATGTCCGCTAAGCAATACATCCGGCACTCTCAAACCCGCTATTTCTTCGGGTCGCGTGTAGTGCGGACAATCCAGCAGGCCATCGCTGAATGAGTCCTCTGCTGCGCTACTCGCATGGCCAAGTACTCCAGGAACCAGACGACCCACTGCATCAAACACCGCAATGGCTGCCGGCTCACCTCCTGAAAGCACAAAGTCTCCCAAGGAAATTTCCCGATCAATGTCGAGCTCAATCACTCGTTCATCAATCCCCTCGTATCGGCCACACACCAGAATAACTTCAGGTAGTTCCGCCAACTCGTGAACCAAGGCTTGCGTCAGCGGTTCACCCTGAGGGCTTAAATACATCACCGGCGCCTTTGGTAGCGCTTCCTTCGCTTTAGCAATCGAGACTCTCAACGTCTCGACTTTCATCAGCATTCCAGGACCACCACCGTACGGCCGATCATCCACAGTCTGATGCGCATCGGTCGCATGTTCTCGTGGATTAAAAGTCGTAAGTTCGACCAATCCATTTTGCATCGCTCTTCCGATGACACCATGCGCCAACGCGTCGGCAACCATGGTCGGAAACAGGGTTATGACGCCCCACTTCATTAAAATTCAGGATCCCAATCGACCCGGATCAGACGCTCAGCCAAATTCACGTCCAAAACGGTTTGGCTGATAAACGGAATTAACCGTTCATTCTGATCAACACTATCCGTGTCACCACGGACAACCAACACATCGTTTGCGCCCGTCGACATCACTGTTTTAACGACACCGAGCGTCGCTTTACGAAGTGTCTCTACGCGACACCCCTCGAGGTCACGCCAATAAAATTCATCGTTACTGAGTGGGGGAAGATGGCTTTTATCCACTTCAACCAAACAGTTAACCAGCGATTCAATGCCGGTTCGGTCGGGAAAACCGACCAATCTCACGACAAACCCTTTGTCACGCAGCTTCCATATTTCAGGAGCTGTTTCAATACGGTCTATCGCAGGCCACCCACTGACTCGGTCAGCTGGCCGCGTTAAAACCCATGGTGTCCATTCAAACACCGAGGCCGGGTCGTCAGTAAAACTGTCCATCCATACCCAGCCCTGCACGCCATAGGGAGATCGAATCCGCCCTACGACCATCCGATCAGCCATTAAGCTGCCTGACGCGCGTCCTTGAGCAAACGCTTCACGCGATCAGAAGTCTTTGCACCCAAACCAATCCAGTGATCAACTCGCTCAAGGTCGACACGCAGACGCTCTGCTTGGCCTTGTGCCATTGGGTTAAAGAAACCGACACGCTCAATGAAGCGACCATCACGCGCATTTCTGTGATCCGTCACCGTCAGGTGATAGAAAGGACGCTTCTTAGAACCGCCGCGTGAAAGACGAATCGTTACCATGTTCTCTCAATCCTGTATTCGCTCTCGAAAGAGCCTAAAATTCAAAGGCGCGCAATGATAATGACTTTGTGTACAACTTACAACCGTGGCATGCCGCCTGGAGGCATCATTCCAGAGATTCCGCGCATCATTTTCTGCATACCACCTTTTTTGCCGACTTTTTTCATCATTTTCGACATCTGTTTATGCTGCTTTAAGACCTTGTTCACTTCTTGGACATCAGTCCCTGAACCCGCAGCAATCCTTTGTTTCCGCGAACCATTAATCACCTCAGGATCCCGACGCTCGATAGGCGTCATCGAATTGATCACGGCCTCCATGCGAACGAACTGCTTTTCGTCAACTTGGCTTTGCATCTGAGCGCCCATTTGCCCCATGCCTGGCATTTTTTCTAAAAGTGCCTTCATGCCACCCATGTTACGCATTTGCTGTAACTGGTCTCTAAAGTCTTCCAGATCAAATCCTTTCCCTTTCAGAACTTTTTTGGCGACTTTTTCTGCTTTTTCTTTGTCGAGTTTTTGCTCTGCCTCTTCAATCAAGCCAAGGATGTCGCCCATACCTAAGATGCGGGATGCGAGACGATCAGGATGGAAGGCTTCCAGTCCATCGACGGTCTCACCAACACCCATAAACTTAATGGGTTGCCCAGTGATCGTTTTGACCGACAACGCCGCTCCACCGCGCGCATCACCGTCTGCTTTGGTCAAAATCACACCGGTCAAAGGAAGAACATCAGAAAACGCTTTGGCCGTATTCGCGGCATCCTGACCCGTCATTGCATCAACAACGAACAATGTCTCAACTGGATTCAGCGCTTGATGAAGACCAGAAATTTCTTTCATCATTTCTTCATCGATACCTAGCCGACCTGCGGTATCAACAAGAAGTACATCGTATGCCGCAGACTCTGCTTTTTGCAGAGCGGCTTGCGCAATTGCTATTGGGTTTTGATCCGGCGTCGATGGGAACACATCAACTTCAATCTGTACACCAAGCGTTGCGAGCTGCTCCATTGCAGCTGGCCGATAGACGTCAACACTCACCAACAAGACTTTTTTCCTTTCGCGATTGGTGAGGAATTTAGCGAGCTTTGCCGCTGTTGTCGTTTTACCAGCACCCTGAAGGCCAGCTAATAAAACGATTGCCGGCGGGCGCTGCGCAAGATTCAACGATTCAGTCGGTCCACCGAGAACCGCCTCGAGCTCACTTTGAACAACCTTTAAAAACTGCTGACCAGGAGTCAGGCTCGCCCGGACCTCTCGACCCAACGCACGGGTACGCACCTGAGAGACAAATTGTTTAACAACAGGCAGAGCAACATCGGCTTCCAACAATGCTTTGCGGACTTCTTTGAGCGTACTCGCTATATTGTCTTCCGTTAGGCGGGCTTTTTTACCCATAGACTGTAGTGTCTTCGAAAGACGTTCACTTAATGAATTAAACATGTGATCTCTTTAGCATGGAGTTCGAACGAACTATGATAACGAAAAATCGACTCAGAGTAGGATGATGTCTTTACTAATTCCGGGATTACTTGCGACATCAGTGCTGTTTGCATCAGGAATCCGCCAGTTTAATGCGTTTAAAAAAGGCGAAGTCCACGATGTTACTTCGCTTTTGCTCGGCATCGCAGGCTGCATTCTCTCAGTTATCTTGGTCGTTCAAGGCTTGGGCGATAATGGGGGCAGACCAACCACTGGCCTGATGGGCACTTTACTCGGGGCGCTTCTTCTACTCATCGTCCTCGGCTCGAGCTTCAAACATCCTGTGAATGCGTTGTTGATTGGAGTGGCCCCTCTGACAGGGCTCTTCACTCTGGTCACCTCAGTAATAGGACCAGTATCAAGCCAACTGAATCCTTTAAATTTTGAAACCGCAGTACATGTTGCGACCTCGATCGTGGCCTATGGGGCAATTGCGTACGCTGGAACTCTTGCCATTTTGCTGTCTTGGCAACACGCCAAACTCAAAGAGCGACCACTCACACCCCTCATCGCCGCCCTTCCACCGTTGGATGCAATGGAACATTTGTTTTTACGAACAGTACAAACAGCTTGGGTGGTATTAACAGTCGCGCTTCTCACCGGTGTCGTTTACGTCGAAGATTTCTGGGCTCAACACCTGGCACATAAAACAGCGCTATCTGTGCTTGCGTGGTGCGGCATGGCCCTTGCGCTGTGGCAACACTTTAAAGAAGGTGGCGTCACCCGCACCATGCGAAAAACAGCAATCGCTGCCGCTGCCCTGTTATGCATCGGCTACCTTGGTAGTAAAGCGATTTTGGAATTTGTTCTGTAATGGATCCTGCTTTTGAGTGATATCTCTAACGAAATCCTGTTCGGAATTCTTGTTCTTTTAATTGTCTTATCAGGATTCTTCTCGAGTTCAGAAACAGGACTCATGGCAATTAATCGTGTGCGACTTCAACATCAAGCTGAAGAAGGTTCACGAACTGCAGCACGGATCTTATCGTTGCTCGAACGGCCCGATCGCTTGATCGGACTCATTTTGATCGGTAACAACTTTGTCAACATCCTTGCATCAGCCATCGCGACAGTGCTTGCTGTACGTATTTTTGGAGATGCAGGTGTCGCTATTGCGACCGGTGCCCTGACACTTGTGATCTTAATCTTTGCCGAGGTCACACCAAAAACATTCGCAGCACTCCACCCCGAGCGCATCGCGGGACCAGCAAGCTTTATTTTGCTTCCATTACTGCGAATCACCTACCCACTCGTTTGGACAACAAATCTTCTATCCAATGGCTTACTGAGACTTCTTGGGATTAACCCGGAAAGCTCGAACCGAGACCGTCTCACCAAAGAAGAACTACGGACGCTGATGATGCAAAGTGGACATCGCATTCCAGCGAGACGCCACGGCATGCTGCTGTCGATTCTGGATCTCGAAAAAGTACAAGTCGATGAAATCATGGTGCCTCGCGGAGAAATAATCGGGCTTGATCTCACTGATGAAGTCGATGAAATCGTGAACCAGCTGCGATCAACCCAGCACACACGCCTGCCTGTGTTCAATGAAGATATCGAAGATCTCGTCGGCATCTTGCACGCACGTACAGCGTTAAAACTTCTCGATGACGCTGAGCTCCTTAGAGATGACCAAGAGTTCAAAAATCGTCTCGTCGAGTTGTGTGAGGAGCCCTACTTTGTCCCGCGCAGTGCGGCCCTTCACACCCAGCTCTTTAACTTCCAAAAAGAACGCGAACGATTAGCTGTTGTAGTCGATGAATACGGAGAAATTGAGGGCTTGGTCACCATTGATGACATTCTCGAAGAAATTGTTGGTGAATTCACAACCGATCACATCCAAGAAACATCCCCAGACGTTCATCCACAAGATGATGGCACATATATTATTGATGGCTCGGCAACCGTCCGTGATTTAAACCGGATCCTTGAGTGGGAATTACCAACGGACGGACCTCGAACAGTCAGCGGTGTGATCGTCGAATTATTGGAATTCATCCCTGAAAACAGTCTGGGGATCCAGTATGGTGATTATCGATTAGAGGTCTTGGCGATTCAAGATAACCGAGTTCGCTCAGTCAAAGCGTGGAAGGTCGATTCAGAAGCATCTGATCAGTAGAGACTGTCTGAAAAAAGTCTCGAACAATGAGCGCGGTTAAACCCCAGATCTCTTCATTCTTGTAACGCCATCGTGGCATCCACACCTTGGGCGAACGACGCCGGCTCAAATCAAATGAAGGTATTTGTTCTACGAACTCAGCCAAAGGTATCGTAAACACTCGAGCGATTTCTTGCTCTTTAGGCACGCCAACCAGGAGATCGTCAGACCAAAAAACGCATGGAATCACGGACAACTGATGCAGGCTTTCGATCGGCTTTAAATATCCTAGACATTTGCCTTCTGTGAGAAATATGCCGGTTTCCTCTTCAAGCTCGCGTAATGCCGCTTTCACAACCGAATGATCATCTGACTCGATTTTTCCGCCAGGTAATGAAACCTCCCCCGCATGCTTTCGCAAATGGAATGCTTTCACACAGAGCGTTAAGCATGGAGACGTCACACCAGAAATCACAAAGGCCACTGCAGCACGACCTCGACAAACGTCGAGATGCGCGGGTTCTCGTTGTAATAGTTTTTCTCGAACACTCTGTTTCGTCACATGCATTTGGTTAGTATAAGAACAAACACGGGAGAGCCCTATGAACTTTTGCTCAAATTGCGGTGCAGCAACCATTCGACGCGTTCCAGAAGGAGACAACCGACCGAGAGACCTTTGTGACCAATGCGGCACGATTCATTACCAGAATCCCAAAATCATTGCGGGATGCGTGATACTTGAGAACGACAAAGTGCTTCTATGTAAACGAGCGATTGAACCACGTTATGGGCTTTGGACCCTCCCAGCGGGTTTCATGGAGAATGGTGAGACGGTCGCCCAAGCGGCCCTGAGGGAAACATGGGAGGAGGCGCGAGCCACCCCTGAGCTTGATCAGCTATATGTTGTCACATCGATTCCAACAATCAGCCAAGTGTATATGCTCTATCTGGCTTTTCTCACAAATGGCCAATATGACTCAGGCCCAGAAAGTTTGGAAACGAAGCTGTTTAGCATGGATGAGATCCCGTGGGATGAACTTGCATTTCACACCGTACGCGATACCTTAATCCGATTGAAGCAGGATATCGAAACAGGGACATTTTCACTGCACTGCATTGACCGTGATGAGACTACAGTCTCGGCGCGCGTTTAGGTTCGAGGCATCGGCTCTTCCACACGAATAAGATCATAGGCAGGTTCCTCGTAGGGATGGGATGCATGCAAGGCATTCGTGACTGCCTCTAACAGGGCGTCTGGCACCAGCATTTCAAGTCGCCACTCTGGGACCCGCTCAATAACACCTACCCCACCGATGTGCGGATCAGCAGCTTCATTTGGAAGGAACTGCCCCATTCCTAAACATTCCCAACAGCAGCGACTATATGCGCCAAGCGATCCCGCACCTGCATCAAAAAGCATATTTTTCACATGCTCTTTTGCATCATCTGGAACAAATACGATCAGTTTGTACACGGCGTTCTCCCATCCACAGCAGAGTACCAGAATTTATGTTGTCCAATTTTTAACGTGAAAAAATAGACAACAATGAAACAAAACAACATCTCTAAAAGATAATGCCTAAAAATTTTCCCGAATTTCACATATTTAGTTAAAAACAGTTGACGGTCCAAAAAAATAATAGCAATGTTTAGGACATTACTTGGACAAATAAACCTATGGATAGAGGTAGAGAGGTGAGCCCATGTTGGTATTAACCCGTAAAATCGGAGAAAAAGTGATGATCGGTGACGATGTATCAGTCACGATCCTCGGACTCTTCGGCAACCATGTGCGTCTTGGCATCAACGCGCCGAAGTCAGTCGACATTCACCGCGAAGAGATCTACGTCAAGATCCAGAACGAAAATCAGGGTTCTGACAGTCACCAGATCGCAATCGGACAGTAACCCTCTGGTCTCCTGGGGGAGCCACGTGTAATCTCACACGACGTAAACAAAAGGCTCCCCATGAGACGCATTGCATTGAAATCGTTCGTTATCGGCCTCGCTATTTTTAGTGTGGGAATAGGCGGATTTATATCGCTAACGAAATCGAAACCGACAGCCGCCGTCCGAGAAGCACCTGCCGCAGTCTGGCGTGTTTCAACCGAAGCCATCAAACTCGAAACTGTTTCTCCGGTGTTCAATGGGTTCGGAACAATCGAAAACCCAGATACACAAACGCTCAAAGCACGCATTGCAACCGACATCGCATCTTTGCGTGTTCGTGAGGGCGCGCGCGTTCGTGCCAACGACGTGCTCTTGGAGCTTGATGCGGTCGATGCAGAAATCAAACTCTCGCAAGCAAAAGCAAATTTAGCGGATGCACAAGCAAATCTCATTGCGCTGAACGCCACTGAATTAAAGGATCAAGAGGCGCTCCAACTCGACCAAGAAGCGCTCGACATTTTACAGCATAAGCTATCCCGTATTCAGGGTCTCAGACAGCGTAATCTCGCGAGCGAACAGGACTTCGACACAGCGCGACAGGCTGTAGTGAATCAAAAACTGCAGATTAACCGCCGTGAATTATCGTTATCGACGGTTAACTCCAAGCGCGCGCAGTTGAAGACAGCGATTCAGCGATTTGAGGCGGAGTTGCGCGCTGCCTCTCGCGATTACGAATCAACCGCTGTCAAAGCACCCGCTGATGGGCAGGTCATTGAAGTTAACGTTGTTGCCGGTGATCGCGTTCAACCCAATCAAAATCTCGCTATCTTTGCGCCCGATTCCGGACGCGAGATTCGTGTTCAAGTACCTGCAGGCGTTGGGCAGACCTTGACCCAATCGTTAGCTAATAGCCAACCTGTCAGCGCAAAAACAGACCGCAAGCACCAGTTATCTCTTACACGAGTCAGTGGTGCTGTCCGCGATAACACAGGCTCTATCGATGCTTTTTTCGTTTCCGACGACCCTCTCCCTCCCACCGGCACGGTCATATCTGTATCTATTCAATTGACAGAAGAACCAAATATCGTCGTATTACCAACTGACGCGCTGTATGGGGGAAACCTGATCTATCGCATCACCGAATCCAATACTTTGGAAGCCATTTCAGTTGAACGTCTTGGACAACGTCCGGGACCTGAGAAAACCGAAGTGTTAGTGCGGTCACGTGCACTCGTGTCCGGTGATCAGATCCTAATATCGCGCCTACCAGCAGCCGTCACAGGACTGCAAGTTGAGGTCATAGAGTGATCGGATTTGTGCACATGTTTGCCAAACATCGTGTCGCTGCCAATTTGCTGATGGTGATTATGATCATTGCTGGCGCAATCGGCGTGGATCGCTTGAGAACACAGTTTTTCCCAACCTTTGAACTCGACATCATTACTGTTTCAATCGCGTGGCCCGGGGCTACCGCAGAGGATGTACAGGAAGGACTTACGATTCCCATCGAAAACGCGATTGAAGAATTAGCAATCATTGAATCAATCGATGCAACCAGTCAGTTCGGATCCTCAAGTTTCCGTATCGAACTCGTCGAAGGGACTAATCTCTCGCAAGCGCTCGATGAAATTAGTCAACGGATCGACCAAAACCTGACCTTGCCCGAGGGTGCTGAAGACCCAATGGTTTCGTCGTTGACTCGGTATGAAGACATCTCCAACTTATTAATCACCGGCCCACTGACACCTTTTGAGCTCCAAAAGCTCGCCCTTCAAGCAGAGCAAGAACTTCTCGCTCGCGGGATCCGCAAGGTCGACTTCAGAGGTTTGCCGACACGTGAAATGCAGATCGAAACGACTACCGAAACGCTCGCCTCGCTCGGACTCACCTTAGACACACTCGCAGATCGCATCCTAACCCAAGCGCGCGATCTGCCAGCAGGTACCGCAGGTCGCGATGATGGTGAACGGCAACTCAGAAGTCTTGAGCAAGGACGCACCCAGACAGATATCTCGAATACTCTGATTGCGCTCGATGGCTCTCCGATCGGAACTCGGCTTGGCGATATCGCAATCGTGCGTGATCGCGTTGATCCGAAGGCACCCTATCTCACCTATCAGGGGCAATCTGCGGTCGAGATCATCCCACAGCGCACTGAAAATGATTCAACTCTCGCAATGGCCGAGATCACCAATCAATGGATTGTTGAGACACAACCTCTTCTTCCAAGCGGAAGCCAACTGATTGTCCTGGATGAGCGCTGGCAGTATCTGAATGACCGTATCAATTTGCTACTGGAGAATGGACTCACAGGTCTCGTATTTGTAGTTATCATTCTGTATCTCTTTTTGAATCAACGCGTCGCATTCTGGGTCACGCTGGGAATTCCCGTTTCGTTTCTTGCAACACTTGCGATTCTTTGGATGATCGGCGGCACCATCAATATGATCAGCCTATTTGGTATGATCATGGCACTGGGTGTCATTGTTGATGATGCGATTGTCGTTGCGGAAGACACCCTGTCACTCTATCAATCAGGACAAACACCCCTTAACGCAGCATTGCATGGCTCAGAACGCATGCTTGCTCCAGTCGTCTCGTCAAGCCTGACCACCATTGCCGCTTTCTCACCACTCCTGATCGTGGGTGGAATCATTGGCTCTATTCTGAAAGACATCCCAATCATCGTGATTTGTGTCATCGTGGCTTCGTTGATTGAATGCTTCCTCATTCTTCCGGGGCATTTGCAGCAAAGCCTCAATCGCGGACGTCGCCATGATGAAGGAAAAATCAGGCAAGCACTGGATCGTGGGTTTATCAATTTCCGTGACAATGTGTTTAAGCCATTTGTGGGAATTATCCTGAAAGCGCCAGCGCTGACTCTGGTCACCGCACTCACTCTCTTCATCCTGTCAGTCGGATTGATTTCGGGAGGGCGCGTCAAGTTCACATTCTTCCCATCGATTGATGGAACAACACTGTGGGCCGGCGCTCAGTTCACAACGGGAACAACACCTCAAGAAGTGGATCAGTTCCTCAACCATCTCGAAGACACCGCGCGAGCTGTCAACGAAGAGTTTGGTGGTACGGTCATCCGCCACACATTGCAGCAACATCGACAACTGTCAGCGCCTGGCGTGCGGGGAGGAACCGGTGATCACTATGGAACGCTCAAAGTAATCCTCACAGGAGAGCTTGACGGTCCGCCGAATGACCTGATCATCGATGCATGGCGGGCCAAGATCCAATTACCTGGCGGTATCGAGAAATTCTCAATTCGACAGGCACAAGGTGGCCCTCCATCAAAGCCGATCGAAATCAAACTCACTGGCGGTAATACTGACACTTTAAAGTCTGCATCACTTGAAGTACAGGATGCACTAAGACGCTATCCAGGTGTCTCCAACATCGACGACGACCTACCATTTGGCGCAGAACAATTAGTGGTTAAACTAACCCCACAGGGGCGTCAGTTGAATCTGAGTTCACAGCAGCTCGCGCGACAACTGCGCGGTGCATTCGAGGGACGAACGCTACAAACATTTTATGAAGATGGCATCGAAGTCGACGTACTTCTATCACTTTCTGAAACAGAGCGTGATCGACTCGCAACGCTTGATCAACTGCCCATCATTACACCTAGTGGAACCATCGTTCCGCTCCCAGTGGTTGCCTCTTTTGAAGCACGACGCGGTCTTGACGAACTCAGACGCACTGATGGACAGATGAGCATTGTCGTGAGTGCTGATGTCAACAATCTCACAGCCAACGCTGCAGAAATTTTGACGGACGTGCGCGCAAGCGCACTACCAGAAATCACAGCCAAATACGGATTGAAGTCAAATATCCAAGGTCGAGCTCAAGATCGCGAAGAAACCTTTGCAGATATGAAGGTCGGTGTTCTGGTCGCGCTGACCATGATCTATATTATTCTTGCTTGGGTCTTCTCAAGCTATTCTTGGCCTTTTGCTGTATTGATTGCAATCCCTCTTGGCCTAACCGGTGCAATCGGTGGACACTGGCTGATGGGTCTTGATCTTACTGTGCTGTCTTTGTTTGGATTCTTTGGGCTCTCTGGAATTGTGATTAACGACTCCATCGTCTTAGTGGATACCTATCGCCGCCTCATCCAGGCTGGTGAAGACCACATGGATTCTATCGTTAAAGCAAGCTGTCTCAGATTTCGAGCGGTCTTAGTGACATCACTGACCACGATTGCAGGCCTCACACCGATCTTATTTGAGACATCACCACAAGCACAGTTCCTGATTCCCATGGCGACTACGATTGTCTTTGGATTAGCTTACGGCACTGTTCTGGTTCTAATGATCGTACCGTCTGTACTCAGTTTGATTGAGAGAAATCGTAATCGAACAAGTTCTGCGCATTCTGATTACAAAGTTGTTGAAGAGCACGCTCACTAAGCCCAAGCTCTTGTGATAGAGCACGCCCAACGAGAGGAAGGTGAGCTGGCGAGCCTTCTTGCTCGCCTACAATCGGTAAATCTGGTGCATCAGTCTCAAGCAATATCCGCTCTTTAGGAATCGATTGAAAAACAGATACCACGCGAGGCCTAGGCGCTCGAGTAATCAAGCCTCCTGCGCTCAAATAGCCACCAAGCGATAGATAGGCGCTCGCTATTGCACTGGACCCAGTGAATGCATGAATAACAAAACGCTCACACTTCACTCGCTTCAATGAATTGATGACTTCATGATGTGATTTCACAGCATGGATGATCACAGAACGATCGAGTGACTGGGCGAGTGCCAACTGGCTTTCAAACGCTTGAATCTGACATGCTTTACTTGCCATCCCCGGCCGAAAATCAAGACCAACTTCACCAATAGCACTTTGATGATGCCGGGTCAGTAGGGCTTCTAGAACAGACAGCCACTCACACTGTCGATTCAGATAATGTGGGTGAAGCCCAAATGCTAAGTATGGAGCACGGCCTTCGATCCAACTCCATTGGTCAGGATGCGTGCCCGTGGCGATGAAGTTAACGCCGACAGAACCGGCTTCCTCAAGCACTTGTTCAGGTGGGGAAGACATCAACTCGAGGTGAGTATTGATATCAACCCACATCAATCAATGCTCGCGCGTTTCAAAAAACTGAACATCTGGCCAACGCTCTTGCATCAATTGCAAGTTAGCTCGTGATGGAGCGAGATAGGTCAAATATCCACCGCCATCATCGGCTAAATGCTCGTAGGCTTTCTTTTTAAAGTCAGCGAGCATCTTAGGGTCAGCACATTTAATCCAGCGAGCTGTGTGGACACTAATTTGGTCATACACCGCTTCAGCTTTGTATTCATCAAGAAGCCGGAATGCGACTACATCGAACTGCAACACACCTACAGCACCAACGATCAAATCGTTATTTTTGTGCGGCATAAATACCTGTGTTGCACCCTCTTCTGATAATTGCGTCAGTCCTTTCTGGAGTTGTTTTGTTTTTAACGGATCTTTCAGCCGAACCCGACGGAATAATTCAGGGGCAAAGTGAGGAATCCCCGTGAATTGCAAATCCTCACCTTCTGTAAAGGTGTCACCAATTTGGATCGTTCCGTGATTGTGAAGACCCAAAATATCGCCTGGGTAAGCTTCTTCAGCTGAGGCACGATCGCCAGCCAAAAATGTGACTGCGTCGGAGATACGAACATCTTTACCAATCCGTGTGTGCTTGATCTTCATACCTTTCTTATAGGCCCCTGAGCACACGCGCAGGAACGCAATACGGTCACGATGTTTCGGATCCATATTGGCTTGTATCTTAAACACGAAGCCTGAAAATTTCTCTTCGGAAGGATCGACAGTTCGCGTTTCTGTCTCGCGAACAATCGGCTTTGGTGCGTATTCGGCAAAGTCATCGAGCATCTCACGGACGCCGAAGTTACCCATCGCCGTACCAAAAAATACTGGAGTTAATTCACCTGCCAAGAAACGGTCGACTTCGAATTCCGGAGTCGCTTCGCGAACGAGCTCGACCTGGTCTGCAAAATCTTGCCACTCAGATCCGAGTAGTGCGCGCGCCTCATCTGAATCCAGACCTTGGATCTTCACATCATCGGGGATCCGGTCGCCTTGACCTTTCACGTAGACATGAATTGTATCGGTTCTTAAGTGATAGACACCTTTAAAATGCGGACCCATGCCGATTGGCCATGTGACAGGAGTCGCCTCAATTTTCAAGACGTCTTCGACTTCATCCATCAATTCAATTGGGTCACGAATATCACGGTCTAACTTATTTACAAATGAAACGATGGGAGTGGTTCGTAAGCGACACACTTGCATCAGCTTGATGGTCCGATCCTCCACACCTTTAGCACCGTCAAGTACCATCAGCGCAGAATCGACTGCGGTCAGCGTCCGATAGGTATCTTCAGAAAAATCCTCGTGGCCCGGCGTATCGAGGAGGTTCACAACACGACCTTTATAGGGAAACTGCATCACTGAGGTTGTCACCGAAATACCCCGCTCTTGCTCCATTTGCATCCAATCAGATGTTGCATGACGCGCTGCTTTTCGCGCTTTAACAGTGCCGGCAACAGAAATCGCATTTCCGAATAACAGAAGCTTTTCTGTCATCGTCGTTTTACCAGCATCAGGGTGCGAGATGATTGCAAATGTGCGGCGGATCGCACCTTCCCGTTCAATTTGATTCACAGTGATTCTCAATCAATATTCAATGCGCGCGAAGTGTATAGAAGTGTCACCAAAACACCAAACTAAGGCTGTTTCACATAGCGACCTGGCGCTTCTTCGATAATAGGGCGAAGACCACCACCCGGCTTCGGTGGGCTAACTTCACTGCCCGCACAGGATAGAAGAAATTCATTCCAAGAGACCCACCAACTGCCTGTGCGCTTTTCAGCAGACTGTTTATTGAATTGATCGTCTGGATTCAAAATATAGTGGTGATGGCGATTCTTTGCTGGCGGGGTAATCACGCCCGCGTTGTGCCCACCTTCACCGAGCACACACGTCGGCGTCTTACTGAAGTGTTTCGCCGCCATCATCACGCTTTGCCATGGGCTGATGTCATCACTCTCTGCACCAAAAAGAAATACAGGGCAGGTGATCGAAACGATATCGATGGGTTGGCCAGCCAGCTCCATTGGCGATTCTGCAACCAGCGTGTTCTTTAGATACAGCTCTTCTAATATCCATAATATGAGGGATGCCGGAGTTCTGGTTCCGTCACCAAGCCAGTGCAAAAGGGGGAAAGGCTTACCACGCTGACCCAAAACATAAGATTTCAGTACACGACCAAATAAAAGATCATGAGGACGCAAGCTTGCGAATGTTCTCAACATCAGTTCAGCTGGAAGGTAACCCATCTCTTTCAATGGCTTTCTGATCGATTCGATGCTCTTTTCAGACACGAAACGCCCGAGGGGCCCTGGATCTTGATAATCAAGAAGCGTAGTGAATAGCGATAACGAGGCGATACGATCCTCTCCACGCGCGCTTAACCATGCCGCAAGAATGGCTGCGATTACCCCACCCGCACAATATCCCATCACCTGTGTTTTTGCTCTCGGGAGCATTCGCTCAATTTGGTCGAGAGCCGCAAGCGCGCCGTCTAAAACATAATGCGTCATCTCATAAGGGGCGAGCATTTTGGTGGGGTTGACCCAACTGATCAAAAAAACGGTATGGCCTTGATCAACAAGCCAGCGCACCATCGAATATTCATCGGACAGATCAAGGATGTAAAAACGATTCACAAACGCCGGAATCAACAGAACGCAGTGTTCATGTACCGTCGCAGTATTCGGGCGGTATTGAATTAACTGAAATAACTGGTTCTCAAATACAACATCACCGGGAGTCTCAGCGAGGTTGTGACCTAACGAAAATGTGTCAGGCCGAATCGTGTCCGGTAACATCGATCCAGCCAGAATATCCTGTCGCCAGTTTTTAAGCCCTTGCTCGACATTGATTTCACCGGACTCAATCGTCATCCGTAATTTAGCAATCAGCTCATCAGTCGCCTGAACCTGGCGAATTAACCAGAGGATTTGAGAACGATCGAAACCGTCTATTTCCGGAAATGACGACGTCACCTCATCAAATAGTAGCGCCCAGGATGAATCATCCGTGCCCGTGTCCAGCAGCGCGCGAAGTAGCTTCGGTAATAGCTCTCCCGAGAATTCCCGAAAACGCTCAGGATCCTCGACAGAAATAGAAGTAAGCAAGCGCCCGAATTCGTTGACACCGGATGGTTCAAAGAAATTGAGGAGCTGACTTTCGGCGTTCAGCCGAGACAGCCATGCTTGAATCCATTCATGTTGTGAGGGGTCAAAGCCCTGTAATCCTGGCAAACAAAGCCTCTCAAACTTTTTGCGCTCGAATCAATTTGTAAGTATCGTTTGAAATAATAATTCACGAAAGCGGGCATTCCCATGCGTACATTGAAAAAGTATCCCAACCGCCGTCTCTACGACACGTCTCAAAGTTGCTACGTTACCATCGATAATGTCAGGGATTTAGTATTGGGTCATGAACGTTTTCGTGTGATTGATTCGAAATCTGGTGAAGACCTGACACGGTCCATCTTGTTACAGATCATCATGGAACAAGAAAATGACTCAGGTGAACACGTCCTAACTAACGAAGTACTCCAGCATCTCATCCGCTTCTACGGTTCAGGGATGCAAACCAATATGGCCCACTTCCTCGAGCAATCCATCTCATTTTTCTTAAATCAACAAGAAGCAATGCAGGATCAAGTCCGAACTGTGATGGGTGCAAACTCTCCAATTGGGATGTTCCAAAAGATGACCGAAGACAATATGAAGCTTTGGGAATCAATGTCGCAAACAATGCTTGGCAGAAAGCCTTCAACCAAAGACGAATAATTTTTTGGTGCAACGCACAAAAAAGTGTTGACGTTGCACTGCAACATGGTATCTTTCTCTCAAATCTTGTGCATCGCACAAAACCATTGAAAGGAGAATTACTATGTACGCAAAAATGATCGAAGACATTCAGGCTAACATGAAGCAAGCGTTTGACATTAAATCATACGAAGTTGCAATGAAGCCGATGACTGACCTGTTCGAAGTTAACAAAGCAACTGTTGAAGCGTTGGCTGAACAGCAATCTGCTCTTGTTAAAGAACTCGTTGAAGGTGCGATGGAGCAAGCGAAAGCTCTTTCAGCTGAAAAAGATATGGCTGCTGTTGTTGAGTCACAGAAGTCTTACCTTCAGGGTCTGCAGGCTCGTCTAATCGACGCTGCTAAAGCTTCACAGGAAACTCTTGTAAAGAGCCGTGATGAAGCGACTAACATCGTTAAGGGTGCGATCGAGACAGTAACTAAGCACTAATCGCTGCGCTTCTCGAGAAAAAGAGGAACTTCGGTTCCTCTTTTTTTTTGCCCAAAACACCCTACCATTAGAGGGATAAAACAAAGGATATTCCCCATGACAGATTTCCGTGCTCTACGCTTGCATCAAACAGATACGTCAGCTCCTGACATCAAGATTGAACAACTGACAAAAGAGGATTTATCCACTGGTAACGTCTTGATTACCAATGAGTTCAGTTCGCTCAACTACAAAGATGCTCTTGCGGTCACAGGCAAGGGAAAAATCATCCGCGATTTCCCAATGATTCCAGGCATTGATGCTGCCGGTGTTGTTCTTGAGTCCGCCGATCCTAACTTCCACGAGGGTGAGCACGTGATTCTGACCGGGCATGGTGTTGGTGAAACGCATACCGGTGGTATGTCGGAGCAAGTCCGTGTCCCTGGTTCCTATTTAGTAAAAACACCGCAAGCACTCGATAGCCGTAAAGCAATGCAATTTGGTACAGGTGGACTGACTGGAATGCTTTGTGTGCTCGCAGTCCTAGATGCAGGCTTGAAGCCAGCTGACGGACCGATCGCTGTCTCAGGTGCCGGTGGTGGTGTTGGCGGTATCGCAACAACAGTACTATCCACCCTTGGGTATGAAGTGCACGCAATCACAGGTAGAGAATCTGAACACGCACGATTGAGAGAACTTGGTGCTGCAGAGATTCTCAATCGCGCAGAGTTTGCACGTGATCCTAAGCCGCTGGAGAGCACTCGCTTTGCAGGTGCGATCGATACCGTTGGTGGTCAGGTCCTTGCGACACTCATCCCACAAATTATGTACAACGGCGTTGTTGCGGCCACAGGTAATGCCGGTGGATTCCAGTTCTCGACAACCGTGTTCCCATTCATTCTGAGAAATATTCGTTTGCAAGGTGTCGACTCGGTTCACGCGCCAACAGAAATCAGAGAGCGTGCTTGGCAATTACTCTCAGAGAACGTCACCACCGATCAGTTGGACGGCAGCACACGCACAATCGACCTAGATCAGGTACTTGATACTGCCGAGCAGCTAATTAATAACGAAGTATCAGGACGTATCTTGATCGACGTGCGCGCTTAATGCGCGCCGTCTAAATGTTGACGCAATTCTGCCAGGCGACTTAACCGAATTTCCAATTCAGAGTGCTTGGCATGACGCTCGGCAACCAAACGCTCAACGTAATCTAAAACGTTCTTTTCGAGTTTCTTGCGGTTCAACCGATTGGTATTCGTGATACCACCTGGATTCAAAACGTTCACTTCAAGTAATTTGTTACCGATCAAATCGAGTCCCACGAAATGCAATCCATCTGCCATCAGTTGTGGCCCAATCTTCCGAAGTAATTGATGTTGCTCATCTGACAAAATGACTTTGTGCGCAGTCGCTCCTGCCTGAATGTTGGCTCGAATATCATCAGGCGACGGCTTTCTTTGATATGCACCTAAATATTCGCCACCAAGCATCAACACACGCACATCGCCCTCTTGAGCAGCCTCAAGATATTCTTGCAGAATGACATAATTGCTTTGCCCATGGTTACTATCGATATAGAAGTCCAGAAGCGAGTTCAACGATCCTTGGGCCTTGGTTTCAAGTAAGATCACTCCTCGTCCACCAGATCCGTCCAGCGGTTTTAAGATCCAACGATCCCGATCCGACTCACGGATGATTCGCTTCAGATAATCCTTATTTTTTGACACGTAAGTTTCAGGCAAATACTCAGGCCCAACCGTATGAAAACTGGTTGTGTAGATTTTATTATTTGCTTTCCGAATCCCGTCGACGTCATTCAACACAACGGTCTCCGCTTTGATCGAATCCAAGAAGTTCAAAACAATTGGATCAAGCGGTGGATCACGGCGAACAAAAATTGCATCCAGCGAGTGGAGCGGAAGCATCCTTTCAGTCAGTGTCACCTTCTTGTAAAAAGTGGGAACAGATTCAGAAACTTTTCCCTCGACATTGATACGCCGGGTAAAGCCATAGGCCACGTTATCTCGAACGGTGAGGTTCCTTGGGTATAAAATATAAGTTTGATGGCCGCGTGCGACAGACTCTCGAATCATCGCGAGGGTCGAACTTTTACCGGGAGTCATCTCGGTCCAATCAGCAACAACAAAAGCAATCCGCATGGGAACCTCCGCGGCAGGGGGAATAAGGCGGCGCTATGAATACAATCGATTGGTCGTCTCGGCAAGCGAAATATCGCGCGAAGTCACACCTTTTGCGTCATGTGACCACCAGTCCACACGGACAACACCCCAACTCACAGTAATTTCAGGGTGGTGATCAGCAGCATCAGCAGCTTCACCCACACGCGCCGCAAATGCCATGGCCTGCGTAAAATCGTCAAACTTGAAGGTTCGAGTCAGCACATAAACTCCATTCTTGAGTTCCCGACCCCAACCTTGAGGGGCGCGCTCCATCATCACCTCTCTGGCTAAGGTTTAATCATCTCGAACGATAGGATATCACGGCTAGCCGCAGCCTCAAATGACTACCGAAGCAAACGCCCCAGTAGTCAATGATATCAACCGACATTCTTTGCTAGGATTTTCTGCGCCCACTCTTCAGGGCCTGTCTGATGCACACTGGTTCCTTCTGAATCCACCGCAACTGTCACTGGCATGTCTTCAACCACGAACTCATGAATTGCTTCCATTCCAAGATCCTCAAACGCAATGATACGTGACGATTTAATCGCTTGAGCAACCAAATATGCGGCGCCTCCAACAGCCATCAAATACGCAGCTTGGTGCTTTTTAATCGCCTCAATGGCAATCGGTCCACGCTCGGCCTTTCCAACCATCGCAAAGAGACCAGTTTGATCCAGCACTTGATCAGTGAACTTATCCATCCGTGTTGAAGTTGTTGGACCTGCGGGACCAACCACCTCGTCGCGAACCGGATCCACAGGTCCGACGTAGTAAATCACTTTGCCCTTCAGATCGACTGGTAGTTCCTCACCTTGATTCAACATATCGACAATTCGCTTATGTGCAGCATCTCGACCCGTCAGCATCACTCCGTTCAATAACAGTGTTTCTCCGGGTTTCCACGACTTCACCTCGTCGTGCGTCAAAGCATCTAAGTCAACCCGTCGAGCGCTTGGGCCAACATCCCAAGTAATGTCAGGCCAATCAGATAATGATGGTGCTTTTTGAAGAGCTGCGCCTGATCCGTCTAACACGAAGTGTGCATGACGTGTCGCTGCACAGTTGGGAATCATGGCTACAGGCTTGGATGCCGCGTGGGTTGGATAATCTTTAATCTTGACATCCAAGACGGTCGTTAACCCACCGAGTCCCTGAGCACCGATACCTAAATTATTGACTGCCTCAAAAATCTCAAGACGCAGTTCTTCAGCGCGAGTTTCAGGGCCGCGAGCTTTCAATTCATGGATATCGATTGGATCCATTAATGACTCTTTTGCCATCACGGCTGCTTTTTCAGCAGTTCCACCGATGCCAATACCAAGCATTCCCGGGGGACACCATCCAGCCCCCATGGTTGGCACAGTTTTAACAACCCAGTCCACGATAGAGTCGGATGGGTTCAACATCACCATCTTCGACTTGTTCTCAGATCCGCCACCCTTGGCTGCAACTCGCACGTCTACTGTGTCACCCTCGACGATTTCATAGTGAATCACGGCCGGCGTATTGTCTTTTGTGTTCTTCCGCGCGCCATCTGGATCCTCAAGGATGGATGCTCGTAAAACATTATCCGGATGGGTGTAAGCACGACGTACACCCTCATTGATCATGTCCGATACTGACATCGTGGCGCCTTCCCACGATACGTCCATCCCAACTTTGAGGAATACAGTCACGATTCCAGTGTCCTGACACAATGGACGACGCCCCATTGCGGACATCCGTGAATTGATCAGAATTTGAGCCAACGCATCCTTCGCGGCCGGCGATTCCTCACGTTCATAGGCTTCATTCACAGCCTGAATAAAATCCACAGGATGGTAGTAGGAAATAAATTGAAGTGCATCTGCGACGCTATCAATCAGATCATCCTGACGAATCACTGTCATTGGTTCATCATCCTTTGTTGTTGAGATGGGCTCTGAAGCCTACCAGAAGTACCTAAAAAACCTATGCTCATTAAGGCGTAAATCGATTCACTCAATGCAAAATATGCCCTTCATTCAGACTGTGCCAATGTTTCTGGTACACTCATATCTTTAGCCAGTCTTGCCCTTCGAGGCCACGAGGATTAATGCAAAATCAGTACAACCGAGATGAACTGCTCGCCTGCGCCCACGGTGAATTATTTGGCGAAGGAAATGCAAAACTACCAGCCCCAAATATGTTGATGATGGATCGCATTGTGACGATCACCCAAGACGGGGGGCAGTTCGACAAAGGACACATGCTTGCTGAACTCGATATCGATCCAAGTCTTTGGTTCTTTGACTGTCACTTCCCTGGTGATCCTGTCATGCCAGGATGTCTCGGGCTGGATGCTATGTGGCAACTGGTTGGATTTTTCTTAGGCTGGAGTGGGCATCCGGGTAAGGGACGTGCTCTCGGAGTTGGTGAAGTTAAGTTCACAGGACAGATTCTGCCAACAGCAAAGAAAGTGACATATGAAATTGATATGAAGCGTATCATCGCGCGCTCATTGGTCATGGGACTGGGCGACGGTATCGTTCGTGTCGACGGTCGCGCGATTTATCATGCAACTGACCTGAAAGTTGGTTTATTTACATCGACAGACGGATTCTAAAAACAACAATAAAACGCACGACAAGAAAGGAGTCGGTATGCGTAGAGTAGTGATTACAGGATTAGGGATTACATCGTGCCTTGGTCTCGACGCAAAATCAGTGACCGAAAGCCTGCGGCACGGTCGCTCAGGGATTACAGCGAACGCAACGTATGCCGAACTTGGCATGCGAAGTCAGGTCTCAGGGTCAATCAACCTCGATTTAGCCGAACACATTGATCGCAAACTGCTCCGGTTCATGGGTAGTGCAGCAGCCTATGCCTATTTGTCACTACAGCAAGCGATTGATGATGCTGGGCTCGAAAGCCCCGATGTCAGCAACCCAAGAACTGGTCTTGTGATGGGCTCTGGTGGTGCATCATCGCAGAGCCAAGTCGAAGCAGCAGACATTTTGAGAGAACGTGGCGTGAAACGAGTTGGCCCCTATCGGGTTACTCAGACCATGGGCTCAACAGTTTCAGCGAATCTCGCGACAGCTTTCCAAATCAAGGGTGTGAACTACTCCATGTCATCCGCGTGCTCAACAAGCTTGCATTGTATGGGTAATGCCATGGAGCAAATCCAGCTTGGAAAACAAGACATCGTTTTCGCAGGTGGTGGTGAGGAAGAACACTGGACACTGTCATGCTTATTCGATGCGATGGGTGCGCTCTCTTCGAAGTATAACGAAACGCCTGACAGAGCATCTCGAGCGTATGATGCAAATCGCGATGGGTTTGTGATCGCTGGTGGTGGTGGTGCTCTTGTCCTCGAAGAATATGAGCACGCGAAATCCCGTGGTGCAAAGATTTACGCTGAGATCGTCGGCTATGGCGCAACCAGTGATGGCGCTGATATGGTCGCCCCTTCTGGGGAAGGCGCGATTCGCTGCATGAAACTTGCGACAGAGGGTATTGAAGGCCCGATTGATTACATCAATGCGCACGGTACATCGACGCCCGCCGGCGATATCGTCGAACTCAATGCAATCAAAACTGTATTCGGTACAAATGCTCCGATCATTGGGTCAACAAAATCACTATCAGGTCACTCGCTTGGAGCCGCTGGGGTTCAGGAAGCGATTTATTCAATCCTCATGATGCAGAGTGATTTCATTGCCGCATCGGCCAATATTGAAACTCTGGATCCAGGCGCTGAAGGGATGCCAATTGCGCTTCAACGCGTGGATAAACCGATCAACACGATCTTGTCGAACTCATTTGGATTTGGTGGAACCAATGCCTGCATGACGTTCCAGAAACTCAGTTAATGAAGCTATATTCCTCACCTCCTTCACCGTTTGGACGAAAAGTAAAAATCACAGCCCATATCACTGGGCTGTTTGACCAAATTGAGGTGGTGAATATCGACGGAAACGACCCTCAAAGTGCTGCACTGAATCCGAATCCACTCAACAAGATTCCAGCTCTCGAGTTAACCCCCGGAGAATTGATCGTTGATTCAAAAGTAATCTGTGAACATCTCATCCAACAATCAGGCCGTGTCGAGCTCCTACCGGAGGACAACCGCATACACATACTAAGCCGCGCTGCATTAGCAGACGGCATCACCGAAGCTGCACTGTTAATGGTTTACGAACGACGCTTTCGTGAAGAATCACAAATTAATTCGGATTGGCTTAACCGTCAGAATCAGAAGGTGTTGGGTGGTCTTGAATGGTTTACAGAGAACCTTATAGAAGTTGCCCCTACCCCGACCTTGGATCAGATAGGGTTAGCCGTGACATTAGGCTATCTCGATTTCCGTTTCTCTGGTAAATGGAGAACACGATTTACTGATCTTGCTCTGTGGCTGACCCAGTTCCAACAGATGGTTCCTGGGTATCAGTTAACTGATCCTCAAACTCATGCTTAGCCAGTAACATCTTTTCACGCAAACTTTGTTGACGTCGCAACACATTTTTTCGCTTTTTCAACCGTAGCATCCGCTGCCGAATGACTGAACCTGAATCAAACCGCCGCATGTTTAGCTCCTTCTTGCGAGTAATGGCGTTCGACTGTTTCCGCCAACTCTTGCCTCCATGGCCTTGGCTTTATACCGAAGGTATACAGTAACTTTCTTGTGGACAACACCAATCGTCGAGGACGTTCTGCTCGGCCCTGGATTGATTGGCCTGATATCCCGATGATCTCTTCCACAGCCAGCTCTTCAAATTGGCGAGCCTGAGCGATGATGCACTCCCCAAGTTCCATCCAAGATGCATCACCCTGACAACCAACGTGGTAGGCACCATAAGCACCTGCACCGGCGTGCAGTTGATCGATCACAGCGCTAACCACTCGACCAATATCAAAAATCGATGTGGGACAACCACGCTCGTCCTTAATCATTGGTAGTTCTGACTCGATTCGAGCCCGATCCAGAATATTTCGTACGAAACTATTCGGGCCAGAAGCAAACAAATGAGACACACGAAGGATGATATGCCGATCTAAGAGACTCTCGATGTCTCGCTCTGCTTCAAGCCGCGTTTGACCGTAGAGATTGAGCGGATTTGGTGCATCGTCCTCAAAATAAGCGATATCTTTCTGACCATCGAAAATATAATCGGTCGATAATTGAATCAGCGTTGCATCAAATTCACGACACGCAATCGCGAGACTGACAGGCAAGTCATGATTAATTTGCCGACACTCTGTCGGATCGAGCTCAGCACGATCAACACCAGACTCAACCATGCAGTTGAAGACAAAATCGGGGCGACGCATACGAATCGCTTCAAAGATTTCACGGTCATCGGCCAGGTTGACAGAATTCGGAAGAATAATACGCTGCTGACCACCACTGGCATCAGTCTCAAAAAATGCGGTCGCTAGACTTGTGTCCTCGCCGACGATAAGAACACGAGCCCGAGGAAAGCGGTTATCGGACTCGTCTTCGAAGCTTATTGGCTTAGAAGGGGATTTCGTCATCGATATTTGGATCAGGCATCGGCTGACTGACAGGTTGCGGAGCAGACTGTTGCTGAGGAGCTGAGGTGCTTTGCGGACGCGGCTGCATTGCGGCTGGCGCACTCATATCACCCTCACCTCTCCCATCAAGCATCATCATCTCGCGACCAACAATCTCTGTTGTATAGCGTTTTTGACCATCTTGCTCCCACGAGCGAGTTCGAAGACTACCTTCGATATAGATCCTTGACCCTTTGCGAAGATACTGACCGCAAATTTCAGCTAACCGATCAAAACAAACAACCCGATGCCATTCAGTGCGTTCCTGCATCTCACCACTGTTACGATCGCGCCATGAATCAGTTGTTGCGATACTTAAGTTCGCAACCTGACTGCCTGATGGCAGTGCTTTCATTTCCGGATCGTTACCTAGATTTCCAATCAAGGTGACTTTGTTGACTGAACGCGCCATGAATTCATCCTATGTGATAAGTATCGTTACAGAGCGTAATGTAGCACGGACAAGTGTCTGTCAGCGACAACCGAACTGCTGTGTCGGAGAGTTCGGATTTTCTGCATTGAATCGATGCATTGAAACCCTATCAAAAGGTACACTGGTACTTTTGTCACGATCAAAGACGGACCGCTGTGGACTCTATACAAATCCGTGGGGCGCGAACCCACAACTTAAAGAATATTCACTTAGATCTCCCCCGCGACCAACTGATCGTGATCACTGGACTGTCTGGTTCAGGGAAATCGTCGCTTGCTTTTGACACCCTGTATGCCGAGGGTCAACGTCGCTATGTGGAGTCACTATCTGCATATGCGAGACAGTTCTTATCGATGATGGAGAAGCCTGATGTTGATCACATCGAAGGACTCTCTCCTGCAATCTCAATTGAACAAAAATCAACAAGCCACAACCCACGATCAACCGTCGGCACAATTACTGAAATATATGACTACCTTAGATTACTCTACGCCAGGGCCGGCGAACCACGTTGTCCAGATCACCATTTGAGTCTTGAGGCTCAAACAGTGAGTCAAATGGTCGATCAAGTTCTCTCACTGCCTGAAGGTTCAAAAATTCTGGTGCTCGCACCAATGATCAGCGAGCGGAAGGGCGAGCACCTGCATATCTTCCAAGAGCTTAAATCTCAGGGATTCATTCGGGTTCGTGTTGATGGTTTAGTTGTTGATTTGGATGAAGTGCCAGCACTCGATAAAAAGAAAAAGCACTCGATTGATGCGGTCGTCGATCGATTGAAAGTTGATGAGTCGCAACGACTTCGCCTGGCCGAGTCCATCGAGACAGGTCTCAATCTGTCTGATGGTCAGATTATCATCCAATCAATGGAGGATACATTTGAGCCTTTAATGTTTTCATCCAAGTTCGCATGTTCTGTTTGTGGCTATTCAATCCCAGAGCTTGAGCCTCGAATTTTTTCGTTCAACAGTCCATTTGGAGCCTGCCATACCTGCGATGGTCTGGGAGTACACCAATATTTTGATCCTGATCGGTTAATCGTCGATCCTGAGTTGTCGCTATCATCTGGCGCAATTAAAGGATGGGATCGACGGAGCATGTACTACTACCACCTGTTGAAGTGTGTCTCGAGACATTATGGATTTAGCCTCGACACTGAGTGGCAAGATTTATCTGTAGAGCATCAACATCAAGTGCTCTATGGCTCAGGCTCTGAATCAATCGACTTCAGTTACGTATCCGATCGCGGTCGAGAGGTCGCAAAGAATCATCCGTTCGAGGGTGTAATACGAAATCTCGAACGACGTTACAAAGAAACTGATAGCCAGTCACAACGCGATGAACTCGCAAAACTGATGACACATGCACCCTGCCCTGATTGTGACGGCTCCCGCCTCAATGTTGCGGCTCGAAACGTGTTTATTGATGAAACGCGACTACCGGAACTAGTCAAGCTACCCATCGGTGAGTGCTATGGGTTTTTTGACTCGCTGAATCTTCCGGGACGACGTCAAGAAATCGCAGATAAGATCCTCAAAGAGATACAAGCGCGCCTTGGCTTTCTAGTCAATGTTGGCTTGGACTATTTATCGCTCGATCGAAGTGCAGAGACCCTATCTGGTGGTGAAGCACAGCGTATCCGCTTAGCAAGCCAAATTGGCGCTGGACTCGTCGGGGTGATGTACATTCTTGATGAACCCTCCATTGGTCTTCACCAACGAGACAATGAACGTCTGCTCAACACGCTTTTTCATTTAAGAGATCTCGGCAATACCGTGATTGTCGTTGAGCACGACGAAGATGCCATACGCAGCGCAGATTACGTCGTTGATATTGGTCCTAGGGCTGGAGTCCACGGCGGTGAAATTGTCGCTGTTGGAACTCCTCAAGAGATCATGACCAATGATCAATCGTTGACTGGACGATATCTGTCTGGCGACAAAGAAATTGCTTTACCAGCAAAACGTCACCCAAAAGGATTGAATCACCTGAAGCTTGAGGGCTGCACCGGGAATAATCTTCAGAATGTCACGCTCAATCTGCCGCTAGGTCTCTTAACCTGTGTGACTGGCGTATCTGGATCCGGTAAATCAACATTAATCAACCGCACTCTGTACCCGCACACCGCGAAGGTATTAAATAAAGCCAATACGCTCAAGTCGGCTCCATTTGAACATTGCCATGGGATCCATGAGCTCGACAAAGTTGTTGATATTGATCAAAGTCCAATTGGCCGTACTCCGCGCTCCAATCCGGCGACCTATACGGGGCTATTCACCCCAATACGCGAGATTTTCGCCGAGACCCAAGAAGCACGGTCACGCGGTTACAATCCGGGGCGTTTCTCTTTCAACGTAAAAGGAGGGCGATGCGAAACGTGCCAAGGCGATGGTCTCATTAAGGTGGAAATGCATTTCTTACCCGATATCTATGTGCCTTGCGACACCTGTAAAGGTCTTAGATACAACCGGGAGACCCTCGATATTCTCTATAAGGGTAAATCAATCCACGACGTGCTTGAGATGACTGTTGAAGATGCGCGTGAGTTCTTTGACGCAATCCCTACCCTTGCCCGAAAATTGCAGACATTGATCGACGTGGGTCTTTCGTACCTAAAACTCGGTCAATCGGCGACCACACTCTCAGGTGGAGAGGCGCAGCGCGTCAAGCTGGCCCGTGAGCTGTCAAAGAGGGATACCGGCAGAACGCTGTATATTCTCGATGAGCCAACAACAGGGCTCCATTTCGAAGATATAAAGCAACTCCTCGTGGTTCTACATCGATTACGCGATCACGGCAATACAGTCGTTGTGATTGAGCACAACCTCGATGTCATTAAAACAGCCGATTGGATCATTGATTTGGGTCCTGAAGGGGGTTCCGGTGGCGGACAGGTCATTGCTGAAGGGACACCTGAAGAAGTTGCGCAATCGAAGAGCTCACATACAGGGCGCTTCTTAAAGCCACTACTAGAACGCAAAAAGAGCGCCTAAGCGCCCTATTTATTTCCCAAAAAAAGAACCCGGTTATTCACCGGGTTATGGGCACTGAATTATTCAGCGTCAGCTGCGATCTCTGGACGATCGACAAGCTCAACGATTGCCATCGGAGCTGCATCACCAGCACGGAAACCACACTTCAAAATACGCATGTATCCACCTGGACGCTCTTGATAACGTGGTCCCAGTTCCGCGAATAATTTACCAACCGCTAAATCATTACGTAGACGGCTGAATGCCAAACGACGATTCGCAACTGAGTCGTTCTTGGCCAATGTAATCAATGGCTCAGCAACACGACGGAGTTCTTTCGCTTTTGGCAAAGTCGTCTTGATGACTTCATGCTCAATCAACGAAGCAGTCATGTTCGAAAACATTGCCTTCCGATGGCTGCTTGTACGATTCAGTTTCTTTCCGCTTTTCAAATGACGCATGGTCTATTCTCGCTTCTCAAAGACACCGTCTCACGACGGGTCGGTCTAACTTAGGCGCTTTCTTCGCGCGCAAATCCTGCTGGTGGCCAGTTCTCAAGACGTGAACCCAACGACAAACCGCGTGAAGCCAAAACGTCTTTGATCTCTGTCAGCGACTTCTTACCGAGGTTCGGAGTCTTCAATAGCTCAACCTCAGTGCGCTGAACGAGGTCACCAATGTAATAAATATTTTCTGCTTTCAAGCAGTTCGCTGAACGAACGGTCAGTTCAAGATCATCCACTGGACGCAACAAGACCGGATCAATCTCATCTTTCTGTGTCTCTTCTGCAGTGACCTGAGGACCTTCGAATTCGACGAACACAGCCAGTTGTTGCTGAAGCAATGTTGCCGCCCGGCGGATCGCTTCTTCAGCATCCAATGTACCATCTGTTTCCAAGTCAATGACAAGCTTGTCGAGGTCAGTACGTTGTTCAACGCGTGCACTCTCAACGACGTAAGAAACGCGACGAACAGGACTGTAAGTTGCGTCTAAACGCAACGCGCCGATTGTACGGGTTTCTTCATCTTCTTCACGCTCGCTCGCAGGCTCGTAACCGATACCGCGCGCAACGCGTGCTTCAATCTGCAGAGAACCGCGCGCAGACACAGTTGCGACGTGTTGCTCTGGATTTGCTATCTCAACGTTCTGCGGCAACTCAAAATCGCCGGCAGTGACAACTCCTTCGCCCGAGTGGTTGAGACGGATCGTTGCGACGCCATCACGACCTTCAAGCGCGACCGCAACTTTCTTGAGGTTCAACAGTATTTCAATAACGTCTTCTTTAACGCCTTCGATTTCAGAATACTCATGTGCCACACCATCGATTTTCGCTTCGATGATCGCACAACCCGGCATCGATGAGAGCAGGATGCGGCGCAGAGCGTTACCCAACGTGTGGCCGTAGCCGCGCTCAAGAGGCTCAAGAATGATTTTTGAGCGTCCGGGAGCTACCTCCTGGACCTGAATCTGACGTGGTGTCAGCAGTTCCAATGACGACATACCGTCTCCTAACAAAGTGGTTTACTTCGAGTACAACTCGACAATCAGGTTTTCGTTGATGTCTTGTGACAAATCTTGACGCTCTGGAAGCGTCTTGAAAGTACCTTCCATTTTTGATGAATCAACATCAATCCAAGGTACGTCTGCACGCTGACCAGCCAATTCGAGTGCAGCGCGAACACGCAACTGACCCTTCGCTTTTTCGCGAACACTGATCACATCACCCGGCTTCACCTGATAAGACGGGATATTCAATACTTTGCCGTTAACCATAATTGAACGATGGCTCACGATTTGACGTGCTTCAGCACGTGTTGAGCCAAAGCCCATGCGATAAACAACGTTATCCAAACGGCTTTCAAGAAGCTTCAACAAGTTCTCGCCTGTTGATCCACGAAGACGCGACGCCTCTTTGTAGTAATTACGGAACTGCTTCTCAAGAACACCGTAGATACGACGTACTTTTTGCTTTTCACGCAACTGCAGGCCGTAGTCAGACAAGCGACCACGAGCTGCACCATGCATACCTGGCTTAGTTTCCAAGTTGCACTTTGAATCCATTGAACGGACGCCGCTCTTTAGGAACAGATCAGTTCCTTCACGACGCGCTAATTTACAAGTTGGTCCGATGTAACGTGCCATTCCTCTAACTCTCCTTAGACGCGGCGCTTTTTCGGCGGACGACAGCCGTTGTGAGGAATCGGCGTGACGTCAGTGATATTAGTAACCTTAAGGCCTACAGCGTTCAGAGCACGAACTGCGCTCTCGCGTCCAGGTCCAGGACCTTTCACCATCACGTCAACTGATTTCAAACCGAATTCCTGCGCAGCAGTTGCCGCACGCTCACTCGCTACCTGTGCAGCAAATGGTGTGGATTTACGTGAACCACGGAATCCAGATCCGCCAGCTGTCGCCCATGAAAGAGCGTTACCCTGACGATCAGTGATCGTGATAATGGTATTGTTGAACGAGGCGTGAATGTGAACAACGCCTTCAGCAACCTGCTTTTTGACCTTCTTACGCGATGCGTTACGCTGTGTCGCCATCAGAATTCCTTACTTACGAATCGGCTTACGTGGGCCCTTCCGAGTCCGCGCGTTTGTCTTAGTACGCTGTCCACGAACTGGCAGACTGCGGCGATGACGAATACCACGGAAACAACCGAGGTCCATCAGACGCTTAATATTCATTGACACTTCACGACGAAGGTCACCTTCTACGTCAAACTTGCCAACCTCAGTACGAAGTAGTTCCAACTGATCTTCAGACAACGAAGACACTTTGGCAGACTCTTCGATACCTGTTACTTTACAGATCGCTTTCGCGCGAGTTTGACCAATCCCAAAAACGTACTGCAGTGAAATCACTGTGTGCTTGTTGTCTGGGATGTTAACGCCGGCAATACGTGCCATTCCTAACTCTCCAAATTCATGAACCGGACCAGCCGACTCTCGAAAATTATAAGGCGCGAGATTTTATTGATTTCAACAAAAAATCTCAACCCCTTTCTTTAATTAACCTTGACGCTGCTTGTGACGAGGATCTGTGCAGATCACACGTACTGAGCCATTACGACGAATAATTCGACAATTCCGGCAAATCTTTTTAACTGATGCGCGTACTTTCATTTCAAAGCTCCCAATACTCGATTAGCGTAATAAGCCGCCCGAGCCATACCCTTTCAAATTCGACTTCTTCATCAAAGACTCATATTGACGACTCATTAAGTGCGACTGCACCTGCGCCATAAAGTCCATGACCACTACAACTACGATCAGAAGTGACGTACCACCAAAATAGAATGGCGCGTTGAAACTGACGACTAAGCTCTGCGGGAGCAAAGAGACTGCAGCGATATACGCAGCACCCCAAAACGTCAGACGACTCATCACCTTGTCGATGTAGTTTGCTGATTGCTCACCCGGACGAATCCCTGGAATGAACGCACCAGACTTTTTCAAATTGTCTGCTACATCGCGCGGGTTGAAGACCAACGCGGTGTAGAAATAACAGAAGAACACGATGCCCACTGTAAATAGCAAATAATACAAAGGCTGGCCTGGTCCAAGTGCAAGGCTCACGTCTTGCAACCATTCCATCCCTTCGCCTTGACCAAACCACTGCCCGATCGACGCAGGGAACAACAACAAGCTTGACGCGAAGATCGGCGGAATAACACCAGCCATGTTGATCTTCAGTGGCAAATGCGATTGTTGAGCCGCATAGACCTTATTCCCTTGCTGCCGGCGCGCGTAGTTCACAGTAATGCGACGCTGAGCACGCTCCATAAATACGACAAATGCGACGACACCAACCGCGATAACCGCGATTGCGAGCAAGCCAAGAATATTCAAATCACCTTGACGAGCTGCCTCTGCCGACTGACCGATTGCTCCGGGAAGACCCGCAACAATACCCGCAAAGATCAACAAACTAATGCCGTTACCGATCCCTTTCTCTGTCACTTGCTCACCGAGCCACATCAGGAATACCGATCCGGAAACAAAGGTGATAACCGCAACGAAGTGGAAATGGAAGTCACTGGCAAAGGCAACGCCTTGACCCGCAAGCCCCATCGCTACACCAATTGACTGCACAGTCGCCAAGAGCACTGTCCCATAGCGCGTGTACTGCGTGATCTTTCGACGCCCAGCTTCACCTTCTTTTTTCAACACTTCAAGTGATGGCACAACTGCTGTGAGCAGCTGCATCACAATCGACGCTGAAATGTAAGGCATGATTCCAAGTGCGAGAATCGACATCCGCTCCAACGCACCACCGGAGAACATGTTGAACAGACTCAGGATTGTGCCTTGAGACTGCTCAAATAAATCTGCTAGTCGGTCAGGATTGATACCTGGGACCGGGATGTGCGCACCAATTCGGTACACAACAACCGCGATCACAACGAAGCGAAGACGAGCCCATAGCTCTGTCAGTCCGCCTCCTGATGCACCTGGAGTCGCCATACTTAAGCTTCGACCTTGCCGCCAGCCGCTTCAACTGCAGCTTGAGCACCTTTAGTGATTTTCAAGCCTTTCACAGTCATCGCGCGAGTGATTTCACCAGCCAGAATGATTTTCACATCCTTGATGTTTTCACCGATCAGACGTGCCTGACGCAATGTTTCCATTGTGACTTCATCACCTTGGATCTTGTTCAGTTCAGCCGAACGAATCTCATCACGAGTGAGGCTCTTTCTTGAAGTAAAACCAAACTTCGGCAGACGACGCTGCAAAGGCATTTGACCGCCTTCGAAACCTGGCTTGACTGAACCACCTGAACGTGACTTCAAACCTTTATGACCACGACCACCAGTCTTACCAAGACCAGAACCGATACCACGGCCGACGCGCTTCTTCGAAGTGCGTGAACCTGGAGCCGGAGATAAGCCATTCAAACGCATTATGCTTCTCCCTCTACGCGTACGAGGTAGTTGACCTTATTGATCATCCCACGGACGCTCGGTGTATCTTCAACTTCGACAGTCTGATGCATACGCTTCAGGCCAAGACCCTGGACACACAACTTGTGCTTTGGATTTTGACGGATTGGGCTACGCACCAACGTCACTTTCAACATTTTCTTGTTCGCCATGTCTTTAATCCTTAGCCGAGAATTTCTTGGACAGATTTGCCACGACGAGCCGCAACGTCTTCAGGAGATTGCATCTCTGACAACGCTTTGATCGTTGCACGAACCACGTTAGCTGGGTTCGTTGAGCCGTAACACTTCGCCAATACGTTCTGGACACCAGCGATTTCAAGAACCGCACGCATCGCACCACCCGCAATAACACCAGTACCCTGTGAAGCTGGCTGCATGTAAACCTTCGCAGATCCGTGCGCCGCTTTCGTTGGATATTGAATTGTGTCACCGTCGAGTTTCACAGAAACCATGTTACGACGTGCTGATTCCATCGCCTTTTGGATTGCAGCTGGAACTTCGCGTGCTTTACCACGGCCATATCCAACTTTGCCATTTCCATCACCCACAACAGTCAATGCTGTGAAGCTGAAAATCCGGCCACCCTTAACGACTTTGGCAACCCGATTCACCTGAACCAGCTTTTCCTGCAGATCACCCTGCTGCTGTGTTTCTAATTTTTCGTTCATCGGATCCCCTTAAAACTCAAGTCCACCTTCACGAGCCGCATCAGCCAAAGCTTTGACACGACCGTGATAACGGAAACCGGAACGGTCAAAAGCAACCGCCTGAATTCCTTTTTCCTTCGCACGTTCAGCAATACGCTTGCCGACTTCCGCAGCGGCTTCAACGTTGCCACCGTTCTTCTCACGAAGGTCCTTATCGAGTGTTGATGCTGTACAAATCACGTTCGATCCATCTCCAGAAATGATCTGGGCATAAATATGACGTGGCGTACGATGCACGCACAAACGATTCGCGTTTAACTCGCGCATTTTGGCGCGTGCACGGCGAGCGCGACGCAACCGGGCTTTTTTCTTGTCCATCATGTCGGCTCTCCTTACTTCTTCTTCGCTTCTTTACGACGTACATACTCGTCTGAGTAACGCACACCCTTGCCTTTGTAAGGCTCTGGTGGACGATATGCACGAATCTCTGCAGCAACCTGACCAAGCAACTGCTTATCCACTGACTTCAGCACGATTTCAGTTTGGCTTGGCGTTTCTGCAGTCACACCCTGTGGCAAGTTGTACACCACTGGATGTGAGAAACCGAGGGTCAAGTTGATCGCTGATCCTTGAACCTGAGCACGATAACCAACACCGATGAGCGTCAATTTCTTCTCGAAGCCCGAGGCAACACCAGTCACCATGTTGTTAACGATTGCACGTGCTGTACCGGCTTGCGCCCAACCATCGGATGCACCTTCACGAGGCTCAAACGTTAGAACGTTTTCAGCCTGACTGACGGCAACTGCATCGTTTAGAGAGATCGACAATGTGCCATTCTTGCCTTTAACCGTTAAGTCCTGACCAGCGATGTCGACATCAACACCAGATGGTAATTCGATCGGAGCTTTTGCAATACGAGACATCAATAACTCCTTAGAACACAGTGCAGAGCACTTCGCCACCGATACCGGCTTTGCGTGCTTCGCGGTCAGTCATCA
>JAYNIS010000002.1:36046-41420 GCA_038109325.1 Gammaproteobacteria bacterium
GTGCAGAGCACTTCGCCACCGATACCGGCTTTGCGTGCTTCGCGGTCAGTCATCAAGCCTTTCGAAGTCGAGATGATTGCAACACCGAGACCTCCCTGTACTTTAGGAAGAGTCTCTTTGCCTTCATAACGACGCAAACCTGGACGGCTTGAACGTTTAATTTCACGAATTACCGGGCGTCCTTCGTAATAGCGAAGATCAACAGTCAGTGTTGATTTAACACCTTCTTCATCGACCTTAAAGCCACCCAAAAATCCTTCGTCAGCGAGTACCCGGGCGAGTGCAACCTTCTGCTTTGAAGAAGGCATAGAAACAGCAGTCTTCCCTGCCATTTGCCCGTTGCGGATGCGAGTGAACATATCCGCCAAAGTATCTTGCATGCTCATTTTCTAAATCACTCCTTACCAGCTGGCCTTCTTGAGACCAGGAACTTCACCGCGCATCATTGTTTCGCGCAGCTTGATCCGGGACAGGCCAAACTTGCGGTAAACCGCGTGTGGACGACCAGTCACACGACAACGACGCTGTAGACGAACAGCTGACGCGTCACGTGGCATCTTCTGCAGCTTTTGCTGCGCCTCCCACACTTCTTCATCTGTCGCGTTTGGATTTGCGATAGTCGCTTTTAATTCCGCACGCTTTGCTGCAAACCGAGCGACAGTCTTTTGACGCTTCAGCTCACGCTCTTTCATTGATTTCTTAGCCACCTAACGCTCCTCAGTTACGGAATGGGAAGTTAAACGCCTTCAAAAGCGCCTTACCTTCCTCGTCAGTTTCAGCAGATGTGGTAATCGTGATATCGAGACCACGGATCGCATCCACTTTGTCATAATCGATTTCAGGGAACATGATCTGCTCACGCACACCCATCGAGTAGTTTCCACGACCATCGAACGATTTACCGTTCATGCCGCGGAAGTCACGAATCCGTGGAATCGAGATCGCAATCAAACGATCCAAGAATTCCCACATGTGCTCACCACGCAGAGTGACCTTACAACCGATTGGCCAACCATCACGGATCTTAAAGCCCGCAATTGATTTGCGTGCTTTAGTCACCACAGGCTTCTGACCAGCGATCGCTGTCATATCGCGTACTGCGTTTTCGATCTGCTTCTTATCCGCAACTGCCTCACCAACACCCATGTTGAGGGTGATTTTCTTGATGCGTGGCACTTGCATCACGTTTTTGTACGCAAACTCTTTTAGGAGTTCAGGTACAACTTTCTCTTTGTAGACTTGTTGTAGTCTCGCCATGGCTTATATCTCGCTCCTAGGCGCAGGGGCTTATGCCCCGACTTCCTTACCAGTGGATTTAAACACCCGTACTTTGGTGCCATCCTCGTTTACACGAAAACCAACACGGTCTGCTTTGTCGTTCTCAGGGTTGAATAGCGCAACGTTAGAGATGTGAAGCGGAGCTTCCTTCTCAACGATGCCGCCCTGCTTACCAAGCATTGGGTTTGGCTTCATATGCTTTTTAATCAGGTTGACACCTGATACCAATACGCGGTTATCAGGACGCACTTGCAATACTTTGCCGCGGCGTCCTTTGTCTTTACCCGCGATTACGACGACTTCATCGTCGCGACGAATCTTTGCTGCCATCGATCTGCCCCTTACAACACTTCAGGCGCAAGTGAGATGATCTTCATAAACTTCTCACTACGCAGTTCGCGCGTTACTGGCCCGAAAATACGAGTACCAATTGGCGCAAGGTTGGTGTTCAGAAGAACAGCCGCATTGCCGTCAAATTTAATCAATGAACCGTCCTGGCGACGCACACCACTACGTGTACGAACAACCACCGCGTTCATGACCTGGCCTTTCTTCACTTTGCCGCGAGGAATCGCTTCTTTGACGGTGACCTTGATGATGTCGCCGATCCGGGCATAGCGACGCTTAGAGCCACCGAGTACTTTGATACACATCACACGACGCGCACCTGAGTTGTCGGCTACCTCAAGCATACTTTCTGCTTGAATCATGATTCCCCTCCGTTAAACCTGAACTGCACGCTCAGTGATCTCAACGAGACGGTACGCTTTCGACTTAGAAAGCGGACGACACTCAGAAATAGTGACTGTGTCACCAATCTGGCACTCGTTGTTCTCATCATGAGCAGCAATCTTTGAGGAGCGCTTCACGTACTTACCGTACAGTGGGTGCTTCTCAAAACGCTCTACCAATACGCTGATGGTTTTGTCGCTTTTGTTTGAGACAACTTTGCCACTCAGTGTACGAACCATTTTTGCTGTGTCGGTCATGCCGCTACCTCCTTCTGCGCGATCACTGTTTTGATGCGCGCGATGTCACGACGGACCTGACCCAACAGGTGTGTTTGTGCAAGCTGGCCTGTGGCTTTCGCCATGTTCAGGTTGAACTGCTCACGACGTAGAGTAAGCAACTCGTCCTTCAACTCAGCAACGCTTTTTTCACGTAACTCTGATGCTTTCATTACATTACCGTCCGACTAACAAAGGTGGTTTTGAATGGAAGCTTGGCAGCAGCTAGCGTGAACGCTTCGCGTGCTACTTCTTCAGACACACCTTCAATTTCATATAAAACACGGCCTGGCTGAATCTGGCATACCCAGTATTCAACTGAACCTTTACCTTTACCCTGACGCACTTCTAAAGGCTTCTGGGTGATTGGCTTATCAGGGAAAACCCGAATCCATAACTTACCGCCACGCTTTACACGACGAGTAATGGTTCGACGGGCCGCCTCAATCTGACGCGCCGTCATGCGACCACGACCGGTCGCCTTCAGAGCGAATTCACCAAAGCTAACTTTGGAGCCGCGCTCTGCGAGACCGCGGTTACGGCCTTTTTGCATTTTGCGGAATTTCATCCGTTTCGGTTGCAGCATCGTCTTCTTCCCTTAGCGAGCAGCTTTCGCACGAGCCTGTTCACGGCTAGCACGGACTGCTTCAATTCCACCAAGAATCTCACCTTTGAAGATCCACACTTTGATACCGATCACTCCATATGTGGTGTGCGCCTCATATGTTGAGTAGTCGATATCCGCACGCAATGTGTGCAAGGGAACACGACCTTCGCGATACCACTCTGTCCGCGCGATTTCAGCACCGCCCAAACGACCCGAGACCTGAACCCGAATACCTTCAGCGCCAGCACGCATCGCGTTTTGAACCGCACGCTTCATCGCGCGACGGAACATCACACGACGCTCCAACTGGCCTGCGATGTTTTGCCCTACGAGGCGCGCATCAAGCTCAGGCTTTCTGATCTCTTCGATGTTGATTTGAACTGGAATACCCATCATCTGCGTCAGTTCTTTGCGAAGCGCTTCAACGTCTTCACCTTTCTTACCGATCACGATACCTGGGCGCGCAGTTTGCAGTGTGACACGTGCATTTTGCGCTGGACGCTCGATCAAAATTTTTGAAATTTGAGCGTTCTTCAGTTTCGCATCGAGGAACTCACGAACCTTGATGTCATCAAACAGTTTATCTGCGTAATCACCACGCTCGGCATACCAAACCGATGAGTGATCCTTGGTAATCCCGAGGCGGATGCCATTCGGGTGTACTTTCTGACCCATAGTGCTCCTCCTCAGGCCTGTCCGACTTTGACGGTGATGTGGCAGGTCCGCTTAAAGATGCGGTCTGCGCGGCCTTTCGCACGTGGGCGAATCCGCTTCATCGTCATACCTTCATCAACGAATACTGTTGTGACTTTCAAATCATCCACATCAGCGCCTTCGTTGTGCTCTGCGTTTGCAATTGCACTCTCAAGAACTTTCTTGACGATGTGCGCAGCTTTCTTTGTTGAGAAACTCAGCGTATTGAGGGCTTCCTCAACATGCTTACCGCGAATCTGGTCTGCGACCAGGCGCGCCTTCTGAGCAGAAAGCCGAGCGCCTTTTAAACGTGCTTGCACTTCATTCATGGCTACACCTAATCCTTAACGCTTCGACTTTTTGTCGGCAACGTGACCACGGTAGTTGCGCGTCACCGCGAACTCACCCAACTTGTGACCAACCATGTCTTCGTTGATCAAAACAGGAACATGTTGCTTCCCGTTATGAACAGCGATGGTCAATCCCACCATATTCGGAAGAATCATCGAACGACGCGACCAAGTCTTAATCGGACGACGATCATTTGCCTCAGCTGCCGCCTCGACCTTCTTGAGAAGGTGGAGATCGACGAATGGGCCCTTTTTCAATGAACGTGGCATCTATCTCTCTCCTTACTTACCGCGACGGCGTACGATCATCTTATCGGTACGCTTGTTCTTGCGAGTCTTGTAACCCTTCGTTGGCATACCCCATGGTGAAACCGGATGACGGCCACCTGAAGTACGACCTTCACCACCACCATGTGGGTGATCAACTGGGTTCATCACAACACCACGCACTGTTGGACGAACACCTCTCCAACGCTTCGCACCGGCTTTACCGAGCTGACGCAGGCTGTGCTCTCCGTTTGACACTTCACCAAGTGTTGCACGGCATTCCGCGAGAACTTTGCGCATTTCGCCAGAGCGTAGACGCAATGTTGCGTGACGACCTTCACGAGCCACCAGCTGAACTGATGCACCAGCCGAACGCGCAATCTGCGCACCCTTGCCTGGCTTCAACTCAACACAGTGGATCACAGAACCGACTGGGATGTTACGCAGTGGGAGGCAGCTACCAACCTTGATTGGCGCATCTTCACCAGAACGAATCGCATCACCAGCTTGCATGCCTTTCGGCGCAATGATGTAACGACGCTCACCATCGGCGTACAACACAAGAGCGATGTGCGCGGAACGGTTTGGATCATATTCCAAGCGCTCAACTTTGCCTGGGATACCGTCTTTATTTCGCTTGAAGTCGATAACACGATAGTGCTGCTTGTGACCACCACCGATGTGACGCGTCGTAATACGACCGTCGTTGTTACGACCACCAGTCTTTGATTTCTTTTCCAACAGCGGCGCGTGCGGTGCTCCTTTATGGAGTTCCGGCGTCACAATCTTCACCATGTGACGACGACCGGCTGACGTTGGTTTACATTTTACGATTGCCATAACTTCCGCCTCACTCGCCTGCTGCAAAGGAAATTTCTTGGCCGTCAGCCAACGTTACATAAGCTTTGCGCGTATCGTTACGCTTGCCCATGCCACGCGCTGTGCGCTTCGTCTTTCCTTTGATGTTTACAACATTGACCTTCGTCACAGACACTTCGAACAAAGCTTCTACCGCAGCTTTGATCTCAGGCTTAGTCGCGTCTGAGGCCACCTTGAATACATACTGATTGTTCTGATCGGCAACGACAGTGGCCTTTTCGGACACGTGAGGTCCTTTCAGAACGGTAAAGATACGTTCCTGATTCATGCCAACTGCTCCTCAATCGCCTTCA
>JAYNIS010000002.1:41520-43436 GCA_038109325.1 Gammaproteobacteria bacterium
CAGAACGGTAAAGATACGTTCCTGATTCATGCCAACTGCTCCTCAATCGCCTTCAACGCATCAACAGTGACCAATACTTTCTCGAAAGAAATGAGGCTCACTGGATCGATAGCGTCTGCATCACGAACATCCACGTGCGGAAGGTTACGAGCCGACAGATACAACGCATCTGATACTTCGCCAGCGACGATCAACACATTTGTTAATTCCATTGCGCTTAGCTTTTCAGCCAGTGCCTTGGTTTTTGGCGCATCAATGCCGAGATCATCTGTGATCACAAGACGGCCCTGACGAACCAACTCACTCCAGATGCTCTGCATCGCTGCGCGATACATTTTCTTATTCACTTTCTGTGAAAAATCCTGCGGCTTCGCAGCGAAAGTCACGCCACCTGAACGCCAAATTGGTGAACGCGTTGTGCCCGCACGAGCACGACCTGTTCCCTTTTGACGCCAAGGCTTGCGGCCACCGCCAGATACCTCAGAACGTGTTTTCTGTGCACGCGTACCTTGACGCGCACCAGCGAGATACGCAGTAACCACCTGGTGGATCAGCGCCTCGTTGAATTCGCGGCCGAACGCCTGGTCAGAGACCTCGACTGTTCCACCGGCTACTAGATTCAATTCCATGTTCGACTCCCTCAGGCCTTCGCAGTAGGCTTGATGATGACGTCAGTTCCGTTCGCACCTGGAACAGAACCCTTAACCAGGATCAGACCTTTCTCTTCGTCGATACGGACGACTTCTAGACCTTGAACGGTGACGCGCTCAGCACCCATATGGCCAGCCATCTTCTTACCTTTGAAGACGCGACCCGGTGTTTGGCAGTTACCGATAGAACCTGGGGCACGATGCGACAGTGAGTTACCGTGAGTCGCGTCTTGTGTGCGGAAGTTCCAGCGCTTCACAGCACCAGCAAACCCCTTACCCTTCGACTGACCTGTCACGTCAACAATCTGACCGGCTTCGAACTGATTCACAGAAATTTCTGCACCGACGGCGAGTTCACCCAGGTCTTCCACACGGAATTCCCAAAGGCCTCGACCCATGCGCATTTCTGCTTTCGCTAGATGACCTTTTACTGGCTGCGATACACGATGCTGCGCACGACGCTCACCAACAGTCACCTGAATGGCTTGATAACCGTCTGTTTCAACGGTTTTAACTTGACTGACCCGGTTTGGTTCAACTTGAACGACAGTGACAGGAACTGACACGCCTTCTTCGGTGAACACTCGGGTCATACCGGTCTTACGACCGACAACTCCAATTGTCATCTCGACTTCCTCTCTGCCTGCACAGGGGGCTTAACCCGCTATGGCCACAGTAAGTTATACAAACAGACCGCTTGTCACCGGGGTGCGCGGATTTAGTGCACCCCTGCTTTTGATCAGCCTAAGCTGATCTGAACATCAACACCCGCTGCTAGATCGAGTTTCATCAAAGCGTCGACAGTCTTGTCGGTTGGCTCAACGATATCGATCATGCGCTTGTGTGTGCGCAATTCGTACTGATCGCGCGCATCCTTGTTCACGTGAGGTGAAACAAGAACTGTGTAGCGCTCAATTCGCGTCGGCAACGGAATCGGACCACGTACTTGTGCTCCGGTACGCTTCGCGGTTTCAACAATATCCTGAGTCGATGCATCGATCAGGCGATGGTCGAAAGCCTTCAGCCGAATACGAATTTTTTGATTCTGTACTGCCACTTGGCTACTCCAATCAAAAATTGCCCGCAAAACGCGGACAGTCAAAAACAAGGTGCGGCATTGTATGTGCCTGACCGTAGCGAGTCAACCGCTACCTCCAAAATAAAAAAGCCCCGACTAGGCGGGGCTTCTTTTTAGGCGTAATGCCTTGACGAATTAGTCAAGAATTTTGGATACGACGCCGGCGCCGACAGTACGGCCACCTTCAC
>JAYNIS010000003.1:0-1440 GCA_038109325.1 Gammaproteobacteria bacterium
TACATGCTCAACTCATCAGGCTAAATATTTTGCAAGGCGGCAAACAGTTACATTTGAGACAAGTTCATTGGTTTTTTTGTCTCTGTATTTACTCAGCCAATATCTGCATGTTTCGTCTAATAAATCTCATAGTTATGTCCGAAAAAATAAAAAACGCATGTCAGCTCCCTGTAAGGTTGTTGTGTTGGCATGTGTTAATTGTCATCTAGGGGATGACAGGCGGTAAAACTTTTTGGTAAACAGGTTTTATTCGTTTAAAAAACGAATCAAATAAAAAAGATAAAAAGGATTTAATCATGAAAAAAGTACTCATCGCTGCGTCTGTTGTCGCGTTCGCGCATACTGCTCAGGCGGCTACTCTCAACCTGTATTGCTCTGCTCAAGAAGATTGGTGCCAGCTGATGTCGAAGACTTTCGAAGAAAAAACTGGGATCAACGTCAAGATGCAGCGTAAGTCATCTGGCGAGACCTTCGCGCAGATTCGTGCAGAGTCAGCGAATCCAAAGGGAGACGTTTGGTGGGGCGGTACCGGTGACCCACATCTTCAGGCCGCTGAAGAAAAACTGACCGCACCATATGTTTCTCCTATGAGAAGCGAGCTGCAGGACTGGGCTATTAGTCAGGCGAAGAGCGCGGGCGATCGGACCATTGGTATTTATTCAGGCGCGCTGGGATATGGTTATAACACTGACCTTCTTAAGAAGAATAATCTACCTGCACCGACCTGTTGGAAGGACCTTCTGAAGCCCGAGTTCAAGGGTCATGTGCAGATCGCTAACCCGAACTCATCGGGCACGGCCTACACGACTCTGGCGACGATGATGCAACTCTTTGGCGAGGGTGGTGGATTTGATTACATGAAGGGCCTCCACAAAAACGTGAACCAGTACACGAAATCAGGCTCGGCTCCAATTAAGGCATCGGCGCGCGGTGAGAGCACTGTTGGTATCGTGTTCATGCACGACGCTGTTAAGCAGGCTGTCTCTGGGTTCCCGATCAAGGTAGTCGCTCCATGCGAGGGAACTGGCTACGAGATCGGCTCGATGTCGATCATCGACGGGGCCCGCAACATGGACTCAGCGAAGAAGTTCTACGATTGGGCTTTATCGGCCGACGCGCAGTCCCTGGCTTTGCAGGTGAAGGCGTTCCAGGTTCCGTCTAATAAGGGCGCCAAGACTAGCCCTTCTGCGCCTGACTTGGCATCAATCAAGCTCATTGACTACGACTTCAAGAAGTATGGATCTAGCGCTGAGCGCAAGCGTTTGTTGAAAAAATGGGACGACGACGTTTCCACGTTACCTCAATAGTTTAGTTCGTTGAGTCAGCGTTGAAGCGCGACCTACAAAAAGCCGGTATTGACTCCAACCTGCGACTTTGGTTGCTGGTTGGGGTCGCTGGCTTTTTCCTTTTACCTTGGTACGGACTCGAGGATTTTTGGAC
>JAYNIS010000003.1:1540-34312 GCA_038109325.1 Gammaproteobacteria bacterium
TTGGGGTCGCTGGCTTTTTCCTTTTACCTTGGTACGGACTCGAGGATTTTTGGACGCTCGAGTGGGTGCTCTCTTTTCCTTTGTTTTCGTCGAATAACCCGTCGGGTCTGTATTTAATTTCAAAGGGCGACTCGCTCTGGATCTTGCCAGGTTTAATTACGTTTTTAGTCAGCGGTGCCGCGCTTCGTATCCCACGAACTGATCCTAACTACTCTCGGTTACTGATGATCACCGGGCTCTCAACGGTTTTATTGGTTGTCGCTCAGGGGTTGTCGATCGGGATCAGGGGCTGGACAACGGGGTGGTTGACCGAGCTTTTTGGTGCCCTAGAGGCCCGCCAGTATGGGATGGGTTACGGTGGGCTGATTTTTACAGTGTCCGCGTTGATGATTTTCTGTCATGGGCTGGCGTCACGTCCGCGCAAGGGTGCGGACCTATTCGTAACGGGCGCGATCGGGCTCGTGACCGCGGTGGTTACCGTGTTCGTATTTTTTCCGATATTTATCATGTTGATGTCTGCGTTCAGGACAGAGGACGGCGGGGGTTCGCTTGTCTTATTTTTTCAGAGGCTGGTCGAGTCAAAGCTCTGGCAGATTGACTGTCTCATAGGGGCCGGGTCTTGCGGTGTCGCCGTCAATTCCTTCCTGCTGGCCGTCTGTGTCGGGATCATCACCACCGCACTGGGGCTCTGTTTTGCGCTGGTTATCGTGAGGACAGGGTTTCGTTTTAACAAGGTCCTCAGGGCCCTGTCTGTGGTACCGATCATCACCCCGCCGTTTGTTATTGGGCTCGCGATTATTCTGCTGTTTGGGCTCAGTGGCACCGTCACGACAACGGTCGCCGAGTGGCTAGGATTGAACCCGACCCGCTGGGTTTATGGGTTTATCGGGGTGATGATCGCACAGACCTTGGCGTTCACACCGATCGCGTTTTTGGTGTTGATTGGGGTCGTTGAGAGCGTCTCGCCTAGCCTTGAAGAGGCATCCCAAACACTGCGCGCGGATCGATGGACAAGCTTCAGGACTGTTACCTTACCCTTGATAAGACCGGGCTTGGCCAACGCGTTCCTGCTCGGGTTCATCGAGAGCATGGCTGACTTCGGTAACCCCCTCGTGCTTGGCGGGAACTTAGACGTCCTCTCGACGGAGATTTTCTTTGCGATTGTTGGTGCCCAGTACGACCAGAGCGGTGCCGCTATTCTTGCCACTATCCTGCTCGGGTTTACGCTGCTCGCTTTCTACTTCCAGCGGTTTTGGCTGGGCAAGAAGAGCTATGTCACTGTGACTGGGAAGGGTGACTCAGGGATCCCTACCCAGTTACCGAAACGGGTAGCGATCCCGGCGATTTCTGTTGTCACTGTTTGGACTATTTTCACTTTTGTTGTGTACGGAATGATTTTGTATGGGTCGGTCGTAGAGCTCTGGGGAGTCAACAACACACTGACCTTCAAGCACTACATCACGGCGTTCGGACTCGATTGGAAGGATGGTATTGTCTGGTCAGGAGCGGCATGGGACAGTTTCTGGACCACGATGATGATCTCGGTTACGGCGGCCCCGTTCACCGCTGCGCTTGGTCTGCTTACCGCCTACCTACTGACGCGGCAGAAGTTCTATGGTCAGAACGCGTTTGAGTTTGGGACGATGCTGTCTTTCGCGATACCGGGTACTGTCATAGGTGTCAGCTACATTCTTGCCTTTAACGTGCCCCCAATTGAGATTACCGGGACAGGGCTAATCTTGGTGATCAGTTTTATCTTCCGAAACATGCCGGTGGGGGTTAGGGCCGGGATCGCGTCGATGACCCAGATCGATAAGTCATTAGACGAGAGCTCGGCGACACTTGGGGCGTCGACGTGGGCTACGCTTCGGCACGTCATCATGCCGCTATTGAAATCAGCGACCGTCGCTGCCCTCGTTTACTCTTTCGTTCGGGCGATGACAGCTATTTCAGCGGTCATATTCTTGGTATCTGCCGAGTACGATATGGCGACGAGTTATATCATTGGCCGCGTCGAAAATAATGATTATGGGCTCGCGATTGCTTACTCGACGACTCTCATCGTCGTGATGCTATCCGCAATCCTTCTTTTACAGTTCCTGGTTGGCCGCACAAAAATTGGACGACGACACGCAAAATTGGAATCGATATGAGTCAGGTAATTAAGACAAACGCCGCAGATGTTCGCTTTGAGGGCGTTTCAAAAATTTACGGAAAGGACGCGGTAGCGGTCGGGGATATTGATCTAGCTGTCGAGGCGGGGACCCTAGTTACGCTGCTTGGGCCCTCAGGTTGCGGTAAAACCACCACACTCAGGATGATCGCGGGGCTTGAATTACCTACCTCAGGAAAAATTTTTGTTGGGGGCGAGGATGTGACTGACCTCCCGGCTACGCAGCGAGATATTGCGATGGTGTTTCAATCCTACGCATTGTTTCCACACATGTCTGTCCGAGAGAACATCGCTTATGGACTAGAAAACTCTGCGATGGGCCATGAGGAGATTGCAGAACGGACGGCCCTCGGTATGGATCTAGTGGGTCTAAAGGGGTTTGAAAGCAGGCTTCCGTCTGAGCTGTCAGGTGGGCAACAACAGAGGGTCGCTGTCGCGAGGGCGATCGTACTTGAGCCGCAGGTTCTGTTATTCGACGAGCCGTTATCTAATCTCGACGCGAAGCTACGTCGCCAGGTCCGAGAAGAGATTCGGGAGCTACAGGTCAGTCTGGGGCTGACCGTGGTCTATGTGACACATGATCAGGAAGAGGCGCTGGCCGTGTCCGACGAGATCGTGGTCATGGACAAGGCTAAGATTGCGCAGATTGGATCTCCTGTGGATCTTTACGAGAGACCCAACTCCGTGTTTGTTGCCGACTTTATTGGTGAGGCAAATATTTTAGGATGTGAGGTCGTTGACCGTAGCGAAGATCGGTCATTGGTTCGCGTGGGCGGTTATGAGTTTGATGTTGGGAACGTCGTACCCCCAGAGAGAGAGGCTCGACTGGCGGTACGTCCCCGAAATGTTGTCCTGTCAGCGGATGAGAATGCCAACGCGCTCTCAGGGACGGTCAAAAAAGTGTCATACGTTGGTAGCCACTACGAGTACACCATCGCGGGCTCCTTTGGTGAAATTTTCGCTGTCGAGGACTCAGGATTCCCGGCAAAGTCAGAGGGTAGCGAGGTATCGATCACTTTCAAGGATGGGGGCTCTTGCCTAGTGCCGATCTGATCAAATCGCCCGCTCTATAGTGGACATCCTCTTAGGCTCTCGAATTTAAGACTTTTGTATATAGGGCCTAGGTTTAAGTATCTAAATCGGAGGGTTCGTGGTATTTCAAGTTGTTTTGTAAAAAACAAATTCCTGACTCCGAGACCGGAGAGCTACGAATCATTTAATGCATAAGAATAAGACGTAAATGGGGAATAGAAATGAAAAAAATATTTCAAGGATCAGCACTGCTCGGGTGGGCACTTGTTACCTGCTTTACGATTTTCACAGCCAAGGCAATGGCTGAAGATTGGTCAAAGATTGAGGCAGACGCAAAGAAAGAGGGACAACTGCTGGTTTACTCAACGACTAGCCGAACGGCCAAGGCTGCGGAGGCTTTTACCAAACTGACGGGAATTAATGTTGAGGTTGTTAGACTTAAAGAGCAGGAGTTGATCACACGCTCATACCAAGAAGCACAGTCGGGTGTTCATAAGGTAGACATGGTTGTTGGAGAAGATTGGCCCGCTGCGCGCGAGCTGTTGAACAATAGCGGTTATTTTGTGAACTACATTCCGCCTACAGCAAAAAAACTTTTTTCCAAGAAACATCAAAACCCACTGGTATTAGGCTACATAAATCGGGTGTTTGGTTATAACACTGAGAAACATAATGGCGGGGATCCTTTAAAAAGCGTATGGGACTTGACCACTGACGAGTTCAAAGGCCGAGTAATGATTCGAGATGTTGCCATTACAGGCGAGCATCAAAACGCGTTAACGGAATGGGTCCGTCGAAGCAAAGAGCTCGAAGCCGCTTACAAAAAACGTTTTGGCAAGGATCTAGAGATGACCGAGTCCAACGCGGCTTTTGAATTTATCAAGAGGTTGTTGCAAAACGATGCAATCATTATGACCTCTGATACGAAAATTGCGGCTGCGGTGGGGGCCAAGGGCCAAGAAAATCCTCCTTATGGCATGTTCTATGTTTACTCAAAGCATCGCGATATCAAAAAGCAAGATCTGGCGCTCAGTGACAGTAGAGGAATAGATCCTACGCTCGGGTATATGTATCCAATCGTTTTGCAGCTCTCGGCGAACGCGCCGCATCCAAACGCTGCGAAAATGTTTATGGAATACCTTGGGACTATAGAGGGATTTGCTCCTTGGGCCGGCTCTCCTGGGGTTTATTCTCCAAATCCAAACCAGGTGCCTTTTGACGGCGATATGCCTTTAGCTTGGTGGGAAGAACGTATGTGGCTTTACGACATGGACTTTGCTGCTGCAAATCGGGGTAATGTCCTCGACGTGTGGCTGAAGTATGCACAACGGTGATCATGTTACAGCCTTGAGCTATGTACCACCTCACAGGTTCCTGAGAGCTAATTGGGGTAATTTGTCCGGAGGATTAACCTCCGGATGAAACCTAAAGACGGTATTCTAGGGTCCCGCTTCATATGATTATGAGTCTTCGCAGATGGCGTATTTATTTGACGCCAGAAAGGATTCTTTCGATCTGCTTTATCGGCCTCTTGGCTTATTTGGTCGTTATTCCTTTGTTCATGATGATTCATGAAACATTTATCGTTCATCCGCTTGAGCGTTTTCAGATTCCTGGCTCGAAGGTCAATGATTTTACTTTGGCTCATTGGTATCGATTTTTTGTTAGCGACAGTGCCTACACTTTCTTTTATCGGCCTTTATTGAACACGCTAATTATCTCTTTTGGGCTATCAATTCTTGCTTTGCTGATTGGGGGCGGCCTTGCATGGCTGGTCGTACGAACCGATTTGCCATTCAAAGCAACTATCTCTAACTGGGCCGTAGTACCTTATATTTTGCCCTCTTGGACACTAGCGCTCGCTTGGATCTCACTCTTTAAGAACGACAGAATTGGGGGGGAGAGGGGTATTTTCTTTGCTTTAACAGGTTTTGAGACACCCGACTGGTTTGCCTACGGGCTTTTCCCCATAACGATTACCTTGGCGCTTCATTATTTCCCATTTGCTTTCTTACTAATTGGTGGTGCGCTTCGGAATATTGATGCCCAACTGGAAGAGTCAGCCAGCTTGGTTGGCGCTAGTCGTTTAGCGATTATCAGGCGAATCACAATCCCCTTAATCTTGCCATCGATAATGGCGGCGTTTTTATTGTCTTTTGCGCGGGGATTAGGAACCTTTGGCACCCCTGCGTTTCTGGGAGGACCGGTCCGAGAATTCGTCCTGTCTACATCTCTCTACGGAAACCTGATTGGACAGCGGCCGGGTCTGGGATATTTGGCAGCCTTGGTCATGATTTTGATAGGGATGCTGGTTCTCTACATGGATCACAAGATGGTGGGTGCCAGGAGGAGCTTTGTTACGGTTTCTGGCAAAGGATCAAGACTTAGTCTAATCCAGCTTGGAAGGTGGCGATGGGTTACAACAAGTTTGGTGGTTCTGTTTTTGTTTTCTGTGATAGCTGTACCACTGGTTGCGCTAGCTATTGACACCGTGATGTTGATCCCGGGGATTTATGCTTGGGACAATTTGACGCTTCACTATTGGATAGGAGAGGCAAGCTACTCTATCGGATTAGGAACAGGTGAGGCAGGAATACTACAAAATTCTCAGATACTCATGGCGTTAAAGAATACCTTCACCTTGGCGTTCGTGGTTGCATTGGTTACCGGACTGATGGGTGTATTAGTAGGCTACGCCATTGTAAAGAGACGCGGAACCTTCATTGCCAAGACTTTGGATCAGATGTCGTTTTTGCCTTATTTGATCCCTTCAATTGCGTTAGGTGCAACGTTGTTGGCCATGTTTGCTGTACCTCGTGGACCCATACCATCCTTACATGGTTCTTTCCTACTGCTAGTGATTGTTTGTTCTGTTAGCGCTCTTCCATATGCCGTGAAGGCGGGTATAAGTGCGATGAGACAGATCGGTGATGAAATTGAAGAGGCTGCGCTGATGGTTGGGGCCAGCTGGTGGTTGCGTATGCGGAAAATAATAGTACCGATCCAAAAATCAACGTATTTTGCGGGAATGTTACTTCCCTTTATCTCGGTAACCCGTGAGCTATCTTTGGTCATATTACTGGTCACCCCCACTAATCAGTTAGCCACAACAATTTCCTTATTGTTTACAGATCGTGGATGGTATCCCTATACCAACGGAATAGTGTTTCTGTTAACCATCGTGGTCGTTGGATGCACGGTCCTCAGTCGACGGGTTATGGGTACAAGTTTAGCTAAGGGTTTGGGGGGATAGATGCCGGATATAGTGCTTGATAACGTTTCAAAGTCGTTTACCAAACAAACCCACGCCGTCGAGAATTTATCACTTACGATTCCTGATGGATCGTTTACGACACTATTAGGCCCTTCTGGCTGCGGAAAAACAACGACTTTACGAATGATTGCTGGGCTTGATTTACCGACAGCGGGTGAAATAACTATCGGTGGGACGGTGGTTTTTTCTGAGAAAAGTGGTGCTTTTGTTCATCCATCTAAAAGAAATCTCGGACTAGTTTTTCAGAGCTACGCGTTGTGGCCGCATCTTACCGTTAAAGAGAACATTATTTTCGGTTTAGAAATTAATTCGGTAGACAAACCTGAGGTACGGGCCCGGCTAGAAAAAGTCGCGACCGCTCTGAGGCTAGACTCGCTTTTAGATCGGTACACGAATGAATTATCTGGAGGTCAACAGCAACGGGTCGCAATAGCTCGGGTTCTAATTATGGAGCCTTCGGTGCTGCTTTTGGACGAGCCTCTTTCGAACCTTGACGCGACCTTGAGGATGGAGATGAGGGCAGAGCTTAAGCGCCTCCACCGCGAAACCGGCGCCACGATTATATATGTTACTCACGATCAGCTCGAAGCGTTAACAATGTCAACGCACATTGCCCTTTTGAGTGCGGGCGAACTTCAGCAATTTGCGGCCCCGCTTGAGATATATGAAAAACCAACTAATCAGTTTGCCGCTGATTTTCTTGGAAGCCCCCGGATTAATTTCGTAACGGCTAGCTTAACTAGTGATTCGTTAGTCTGGGGCGGATTGAAAATCGCCTTGCCGGGACCGGTTAATGTTAACGCTCCCCAAGAGGTATTGTTGGGTTTAAGGGCAGAGGAATTAAGGCTGGACCGGGTGGCTCAGAAAGATGCTTTGGTTGGAAGAATTTTGACAGTACTACCGACAGGTGCGGACTGGTTTTATCAAGTTGAGGTTGCCGGCCAAGTGCTAACTATCAGGCACAACGATTCGGTGCCATTTAGTTACGATGATTCCGTGTACGTGCAACCGAGGCCAAGCTCGCTCAAGGTTTTCGATGATCTAGGGAGGGCGATTCTTTGAGCCATTGGTTCGACTCGACGACTCAACCTCAGGTATTTAGTATCAGGGTCGTTCATAAGGGGGTTCATGATAAATGCACTTGATGATAGTTTCGGGGAGATCCGGCGCAGGAAAATCATCTCTTCTAGGAGCGCTAGAGGATCTAAATTTCTATTGTATTGATAACCTTCCGGTTGCGTTGCTTGAGGAAGCCGTTACAACATTGTCTATCCTCTCTCCTGAAAGAAATCTGGCGGTATCAATCGATATTCGCACCCTTGGTCAACCAGCAGAAGTCCCGGAACTTGTAGCGTCACTAAAGCGTCGGGTTAGTCGATTAGATGTCGTATTTATTGATTCTACGGATGAATCCCTGGGCCGTCGGTTCAGTGAGACTCGCAGATTGCATCCGCTATCTAGTGGTATTGAGCGCTCGCATCTTTCTGATGCATTGAAGAATGAGAGTGTGCGATTAGAACCAATCGAAGTCGTTTCTAATCTCAGAATTGATAGCTCTGAATTGTCTATCCACGCTCTACGGCAACAGGTTCGGGAGTTTGTCTCTGGCCGTGTCGCTACACAAGTGATATTGAAACTCCAGTCTTTTGGGTTCAAACGAGGTGTGCCTATGGATTCAGATACGGTGTTCGATGTTCGGGCGCTTCCTAATCCGTATTGGGAAACTGACTTACGTAAGTTCACTGGTCGTGATCAGCCAATTCAACTCTATCTTAGGCAATTTCCAGAGACTGAAGAAATGCTCTCAGAGATTGAGACTCATATGAGGCGATGGATTCCTCGACACAATGCAACTGGACGGCAATATTTTACTGTTTCAGTCGGTTGTACAGGGGGACAACATCGAAGTGTTTATCTGATTGAAGAATTAAGCCGACGATTACACGACGTTAGTGAAGACAGGGTTGTTGTGCATCGGGATCTGCAAGAAAACTGAGGCCCTTATGGCTTTCTGGACCACAGTTTAAAGTGCGCGTAGATGGTCGGCGCTTATCTATAATTGCCGGCATATTTTGGTGAAATATTTGCCGTCGAGGACTCCGGCCTCCCGGCAAAGTCAACGGGTAGCGAGGCTTGGTCACTTTTAAGATTGGGGGCTCTTACCTAGCGCCGATCTCACCAAATCATCCTCTCCGAAATGTTCATCCGCCATTTTGAGTAGCTGCTCGAATACGCCGGGCCACCCGACAATCACTCGGCCCCCTAAGGCAATCATTTCTTGAGCGTTCTGGTACTCAATCAGTCCCCCGGCCTCTTTCACGATTAGTTGACCGGCTAAGCAGTCCCAGGCATTCATGTGGTGCTCGATGTATCCGCTGTACCGCTGATCGGCGACGTGCGCGAGTGATAGTGCGCCGGAACCGTTTCGGCTAAAGACTCCGCCGAGCTTGAAGACATCATTGATGACTGAGACAACAGGTTTTGTTGTGGTCCTTCCTGAGTAACCGATGCTGAGCGTGCTGTTATTGATCTGGAACTTTTTTTCGGGCCCGAGACGCTGGTCATTAATGTAGGCGCCTTGGCCTAGTTCGGCTGAGAATAGTTCGTCATGATTCGGGTCATATATCACGCCAGCGACGATCTGCTCGCTCTTAACCAAGGCAATAACGATGCACCACGCGGGCACCCCTGAGATATAGTTGGCGGTGCCGTCGATTGGGTCCAAGACCCATTGATAGTCGGCGTCTGCGTTTGTTCGTCCAAATTCTTCGCCAACGATGCCGTCGTCGGGAAACTCAGCTTCTATCTTGGACCGCAGGAAAAGTTCGGTTCCTTTATCAACCTCGGAGACAAAATCCTGTGCTCCTTTCTCTGTAATGGCCAAATGCTTCCATCGAGAAAATTCGCGGAGCGCATCTGTAGCGGCCTCTTTAATTATTTTCTTTGCGTAACCTAGGCGTGGGCTACTTTGATCCATCAGTTGGCTCCAATATCGTATTCTGTAGGTTCGGATGATTTTTCTGTAACGATAAATCGGTCAAATGATACTCCTACTTTTTAAGTTTCGGACTATTAAACGACCCAGGTCAGAGGTGAAACATGCCTTCGCTTCCTAACACAAGTTCTTATTTGGCTGATTTTCTGATTGATCACACAAAATCTATCTTAGATTTTTATGAGCCGACGGCCTTCGACCCTAAAGGAGGGTTCTTCCAAAATTTTCGAGATGATGGTTCTGTTTTTGACCCGGTTTCGCGGCACCTCGTGTCTTCGACCCGTTTTGTATTTAATTACTCGGAGGCATATCGCCGAGGTTACGGGGAGCATTACCGAGATTGGGCCGTCCACGGGTTGAATTACTTGTTCGAGGAACATTTCGTCGCAGATACGAAACACTTTGCTTGGATGATTGGGGAGAACACTAAAGATAAATCCGCGCTAGCCTATGGCCACGCGTTCGTTGTGCTGGCCGGAGCACACGCTTTACGAGCAGGGATAGAACTTGGCCAAGATTGTTTGGATTACGGATACGAGGTCTTAGAAAAATATTTCTTTGAGCCTCAATGGGTAGCTTACGCGGACGAGCGGTCTTCTGACTTACGCTCGATCAGTCCATACCGCGGACAGAACGCGAACATGCACGCTTGCGAGAGTTTGATTTCTGCATACCACGCGACTAAGCGAGACTACTATTTAACCCGAGCTGCGGAGCTTGCTCGCCGGTTCGCGGGAGAGCTCGCTGATCTCGGTGGTGGAATGATTTGGGAGCACTACACATCGGATTGGCGAATTGATTGGGGTTTCAACAGAGACAAACCCAATGATTTATTTAAGCCTTGGGGCTTTCAGCCCGGGCACCAGGTCGAGTGGTCCAAACTACTCACCGAGCTTTTCTTGATCACCAAAGAGCAGTGGTATCTAGATCGGGCAAGGCACTTGTATGAGCAAGCTTTGTCTATTGGCTGGGATGAGGAGTACGGGGGGTTGGTCTACGGTGTCGCGCCTGATGGAACTTTTGCGAGTGCGGATAAATACTTCTGGGTTCATGCGGAGGCGTTTTCAGCCGCATATCGATTATTTAAGATCTCAGACGAGAAGCGTTATATCGAGGATTACAATCGGATCTGGGAGTATTCTTTGGAGCATCTTGTCGACCACCAGTATGGGGCTTGGTACCGAGTACTCACTCGAGAGGGAGAGAAAATCGACAACCAGAAGTCTCCGATGGGTAAGGTCGACTACCACACGCTAGGGGCTTGTTGGGATGCGTTAGATCGCATCAAATCTGAGGACTAGTTCGGCTTAGGTTAACAATTACGCATATGTTAGGCCGACTATTCGGCCAGTGTTTTTATCTTCTGGGAAATACGTTGTAAATTTTTGGTCACGAAGTCGTCAAGCTCTGTGGCCGTTGGCATGGCTGGAGCGCAACCCACGCTTGTGACTACCATGGCTGCAGAGCAGCTTCCGTAAATAAGTGCGTTAAGTAGGTCGTCGGAACGGTAGAGTTGCCCGATGAATGCCCCTAAGAAAGAGTCTCCGGCGCCGGTTGGTTTGATCGGTTGGACTGGTACTGTGCCGGTTTCAATGACATCTTTGTTCGTATAGGTCGCGCTTCCTTTCTCGCCGCATTTGTAGACGACTAATTTGCCATTTTTAGCGAGGCTTTGCGCGAGGGATCGTCCGAGAGCGTAATCCCCCGCCATGTGGCCGAACTCCTCGTCGTTACCAACGATAACATCAAGTAGGTCTGACGCTGATTCGTATACCTCCTTTGCTTGACTGGGCTCTTCCCAAGAATATGGTCGATAGTCGAGGTCCATTATGGTTCTCAGATCATGGCTCCTTGCCTTGTTTAGCGCGAGCAATGTTGCAGAACGAGATGGCTCTAAAGTAAGGCAGGTGCCTGTTACTATCAGTGTCGAAAATATTGATAAATCGATGGCCTCAATGTCGGAAGAATCCATTCGGAAGTCAGACGCATTATTTCGATAGATGACACTTTGGTGATCCTCAACTCTGCTTTCTACAATTGCTAAGCTCGAACGAGTCTCGTCTCCGACGGGCCGGATATAATTTGTATTGACACCATAGGCTTGTAACTGTGAGTTAACGTATCGGCCAATTGCGTCGTCTGAAACTCTTGTTGCGAGAGCGGTGCTCAAGCCTTGTCGACTCAGGGCAACAGCGATATTGGCGCTTGAACCACCGAGCGCCGCGAATAAGTTGATCGCTTCCTCTGTTTTCGTTCCTGGCGGGTCGGGATATAGGTCCATACCAGCCCGCCCAAGAATTAAAATCGGCTTATCTTTTTTGTCTAGAAACCAACTACACTTCGTCATCTTTTCAATCTACTTCCATTTTATTTTTGTTCGTTAGGGAGCCCTGCTTGTGCTCTAACGCATCCGTTAGTCCTAATAAAACTTTCACTAGACTCGTATCACCTAACTTCGTTGTATCCTAATGAAAGCAGGGGATTATGTTTAGGTATATGTTGGATTCATCTAAGCGAAAGGCGAGACAAGTATATGGAATTCGTTAGGCTTACGGCTGCCCAAGCGCTTGTGCGTTTTTTGTCGGCACAAAAAAAGGAAGATGGTGAGCAAATTTTCGAGGGTGTTTGGGCGATTTTTGGTCACGGGAATGTTGCCGGACTTGGCGAGGCTCTCTGCGAATTTAAAGATATTTTGCCAACATTTAGAGGACACAACGAGCAAAGTATGGCGCACGCCGCGATTGCCTTCGCAAAGCAAAATCGGCGAAAGAAGATGATGGCAGTCACGTCAAGTATCGGTCCAGGCGCTACTAATATGGTTACGGCTGCGGCTCTCGCTCATGTCAACCGGTTGCCAGTGTTGTTTATTCCTGGGGATGTTTTTAGTAACAGGGAACCAGACCCCGTCCTCCAACAGATAGAGAGTTTTTCCGACGGGACCGTGAGTGTAAATGATTGCTTCAGGCCCGTTAGTAGATATTTCGACAGAATTCAGCGGCCCGAGCAGCTGCTAACAGCCCTTCCGAGAGCGATGTCTGTGCTCACAGATGCATCTGACTCTGGGCCGGCTACTTTGGCGTTTTGTCAGGACGTGCAGAGTCAGTCGTTTGATTATCCGATTAGTTTCTTTGAAGAACGGAGATGGCGGACGCGACGGATCCGGCCAGACGCTGATGAGTTGGCTGAGGTCGTGGCAAAGATAGCCCAGGCCCTGTCACCAGTGATTATAGCGGGCGGCGGGATCCATTACAGCGAAGCGACAGAGGAGCTGAGGTCATTCGCAGAAAAACGTGGTATCCCGGTCGTGGAAACTCAGGCAGGAAAATCAGCGCTACCATGGGACCATCCCCTGAATTTCGGGCCCGTCGGAGTGACCGGCAGCTCTAGCGCAAATCGGCTTTTTGATACGGCAGACCTTGTGATTGGCATCGGTACAAGGTTTCAAGATTTTACCACCGGCAGCTGGTCGCTTTTTGGCGATCTTCCGTTAGTTTCTATCAATGTGTCTTCGTATGATGCGAATAAGCGGAACGCTAGTTCGCTTGTATCTGATGCGAAGGTAGCGCTAGAGGCATTGGAGGCATCTCTACCACAGACGAGTTTTGCTCTTCCTGGCGCGAGTTTGAAAGAAGAGTGGTTTGATGCGGTTGATCCTTTAACCGCTCGTCCTCGGGATGAGTCTGGCCTTCCAACTGATATGCAAGTAATAGGTGCTGTGCAGCGTACCTCAAATGATCAGACCGTCGTTATGTGCGCAGCTGGGACGATGCCGGGTGAGCTTCATAAGCTCTGGAAGGCATCGGCTCCGGGAAGCTACCACATGGAGTATGGATTCTCGTGCATGGGGTATGAAATAGCTGGTGCGATAGGCATAAAGATGGCAGATCAGAGTAAACAGGTTGTCTGCATGGTCGGCGATGGCAGCTATATGATGATGAACTCTGAATTGGCTACTGCCGTCATGATGGGCCTAGATTTTACGGTAGTCGTAACTGATAACCGGGGATTTGGGTGTATCAATCGGTTACAAACTGCCACCGGCGGGGCCGAATTCAATAATCTGTTAGACCACTCTCTGTATAAAACTACCGCAAAAATCGATTTCGTAAAGCACGCCGAAAGCATGGGAGCAACCGCTGTCAAAGCACTGAGTATCGGGGAACTAGAGAATGCTTTGCAAGACGCTAAGAGTAGGACTGGTGTGTCAGTTATAGTGATAGAGACAGATCCATATCCCTCTACCCCGTTTGGAGGGGCTTGGTGGGATGTAGTGGTTCCGGAGGTTTCGAACCGCGCGGAGGTCAGGGAAAAACGTAAGCTGTATGAAGATAGTCTTAAGAAAATACGTCGCTATTAATGTCCGCTGGTCGGGAAGATATTCAGCATGGAAATAAGCTTTGGTATTTCGCCTATCTCATGGACCAATGATGACCTGCCTGAATTAGGGGCTGACACATCGTTGGAGACTTGTTTGTCAGAAATTAAGCTTGCTGGATACGCGGGTACGGAGCTCGGCGGCAAGTTTCCTCGAGATAAATATGAGCTTCGGAAAGTTCTTCAAAGCCATGGATTGCAGCTAATTTCAGGATGGTATTCTGGTCGGTTACTCGGAGATAACCTAAAAACCGAGATTGAAAGAATCAAGCCTCATTTGGAGTTGATGGCCGCGCTTGGCGCGCCTGTTCTTGTCTATGGGGAAACATTCAACACGGTACAGAATCAAAGATTTGTTCCTTTGAGTGCGAGACCGATTCTGGAATCATCACAATTCAAAGCGTATGGCGAGAGGCTGACAGGGCTGGCTATTTTTTGCGCCGGGCAAGGTGTGGAGATTTCTTTCCATCATCATATGGGTACGGGCGTTGAATGCGAAACAGAATTGGATTTGGTGATGGAGTACACCGGCCAAGAGGTTGGGCTTTTAGTTGATACCGGACATCTCTTGTTCGCGGGGGGCGATGTGCTCGGGGTTATAGACCGCTACGGACATCGAATAAATCACGTTCACGCAAAGGATATTCGTAAAAACGTTCTTAAGCGGGTTGATAGAACAACTGACTCGTTTCTGGATTGTGTATTAGATGGCGTATTCACCGTACCAGGAGATGGGATGATTGATTATTCTTCTGTAATGAAGTCTCTTGCTAACCAGAATTATTCAGGTTGGATCGTGGTTGAGGCTGAACAGGATCCGCAGAAGGCTGACCCATACAAGTATGCTTGCCTAGGACTAGATACTTTGACAAAGGCCGCATTGGAGGCCGGGTTTAGCATTGTTCATTGAATACGTGTTTTTTTAGTTACCATCTGGAGAACCTAATTTATGCCTGATTTATTGAGACGTTCCTCGGGTGTACATGGAAAAATACAAAATATTTCTCCGCGGTCTGCTGGCTGGTCTTACGTAGGTTTTGATGTTTACAGGCTTAATCCGGGCGACGATGTTACTGAGGCCACCGGTAATCGTGAGCACATAGTTGTTCTGGTAGAGGGGAGAGCTAATTTGTCTGTGGGCTCTGAGGATTTTGGTGAAATCGGAGACAGGCTCTCAGTATTTGAAAAAACGTCACCTCACGCGGTTTACGTGTCCGGAGAGACATCTTGGAGGGCGACCGCGACCACGAGTTGCACCCTCGCCGTAGGCTCTGCACCATGGCGTGGCGCACATACGACTAGGCTACTGGATCCGGTCAATATTGGCCTTATTGAGCGAGGAAAGGGCACCAACACTCGCTATATCCACAATATCGCCATGGAAGCGGACGATGTAGCTGACAGTTTGTTAATCACGGAAGTTTTTACACCAGCCGGCCATTGGTCGTCTTATCCCCCTCATCGGCATGATGACGATGATTTTCCTAATATCACGCAGCTTGAGGAAGTCTATTACCATAGAATCAATCCCTCTCAGGGGTACGGGCATCAGAGGGTATTTACCGAAGACGGCGAAATTGACGAGACCTATAGCTTTTTTGATCATGATGTTGTTTTAGTTCCAAAGGGCCATCATCCGGTCGGAGCCCCCTATGGCTACGAGCTCTATTATTTAAATGTTATGGCGGGTCCTTCTCGCAGGTGGAGATTTAAGAATCATCCAGCTCATGCGTGGATTTATGAGAGGGATAAATGATTGCAAGTCTCAATGAGGTACTAACCGCGGCTAAGCAAACGAATACAGCTGTCGCTGGCTTAGTATGCTTAGGGTGGGAAGATATGCGGGCTTACGTTCGTGCTGCCGAGATCGAAAATCAGCCAGTCATTATTCAGGCCGGTCCGAGCTGTCGCAGGCACACACCGTTGTCAGTTCTTGGACCCATGATGCGTTATTTAGCAGAGGAGGCGTCTGTGCCGGTCGTTGTTCATCTCGATCACGGTGCGGATATAGAGGAATGCAGACAGGCAATAGCTGCTGGATTTTCCAGCGTGATGTACGACGGTTCTCGCTTATCGTTGCAGGAGAATATTGAATCAACGCGTGCGGTTGTCGAGTTAGCCCATCGGCAAGGCATTTCAGTAGAGGGTGAAATCGGTTTCGTCGGATATGCCGAAGGTGAAACATCTGCTACCACAGATCCCCAAGAAGCGTCGATGTTTGCGAGAGAAACGGGCATTGATGCAATGGCGATCTCTGTCGGGAATGCTCATCTTCAACTCGACTCTGAGACGGAGCTTGACGAGCGAGTTATACAAGAAATTCAGCGATTGACTGATACGCCTCTGGTAATACACGGTGGGAGTGGCGTGCCGGTTGCCCAACGCGCGAAATTGGCCGCGTCTACAAATATATGCAAATACAACATCGGCACTGAGCTTAGATCTTTATTCGGTGTGGAGTTACGTAGAGTTTTGGATAAGAACTCTAAGATTTTTGACCGTGTACAAATACTTTCTTTGGTCGAGTCACAGCTTGTTGACGGTGCTCGGTCTGTCTTGCGGAGTCTGTCAAATGGTTAACCTAGCACTCCTCGGCGCGGGTCGAATCGGGCAGGTTCACGCCCGAACAATTTCCGTGGTGGACGGTGTACGTCTTAAATACGTCTTCGATCCTGTTGAAACCGCCACAATTACAGTCGTTGAAAGGCACGGTGCAAAACTAGCAGGGCTGGACGAGATACTAGCCGACCCGGACATTCGGGGTGTCCTGATATGCACACCTTCAGATCAGCATGCAGAGCAAATCCAAAAAGCAGTGATCGCTGGAAAAGCAGTATTTTGCGAAAAACCGATCTCAACAGATGTCCAAACAACCGAGCGCACGCTTGATATTGTTGAGCGTCATCACGGGCTACTGATGCTTGGTTTTCAGAGACGGTTTGATAAACATTTTGCTGCGCTGAAAGCGAAGCTTTCTGAAAATATATTTGGTCCCCTTGAACAGTTATTGATTATCAGCCGTGATCCATCACCGCCACCGTACGAATATATGCGAGTCTCTGGTGGCCTATTTAAAGATATGACCATTCATGATTTCGATATGGCTCGTTGGCTCGTTGGTGAGAAAATTTCTACGGTCTATGCGACTGGGAGTGCCTTAGTGGATGACCAGACCAGAACGCAAGGAAGGGATATAGACACTGCAACTGTGCTGCTGTCCACTGAGACTGGTAAACAGATCACGATTATAAACAGCCGACGAGCGGCGGTCGGTTACGATCAACGTGTCGAAGCCCACTGTGCCAACGCTACGTTGCAAGTTAATTCGGTGAGAGAGACAAATCTAGTAGTCTCGGATAGTAGCGGGATCGGAGAGAGTCCATTAGAAAATTTTTTTATGACTCGATATCAGGATGCCTATCGGAGGGAAATGGAACATTTTGTAGAGTGCTTGAAAGTTCGTGGATCTCCGCTCGTGACCGGTAGTGACGGCCTGGAGGCTCTGAGGCTTGCGGAGGCTGCGTTGGAAAGCTTGGGGACGCAAAGACCCGTATCGCTGCTCGATGCTTAGTGTGGTCATCTAGAGTTTTTCATCCTGGGGAGGTGATTTTTTTAGATCGCACCTAAAACTGAACCAACAAATAGCGCCGCTCCAAAGCGGTGGCTCTCAATAAAGGCGCGGAAGCATGCCTCTCGCGCACGCGAGCAGGCGATATCATGTTGCCGGACAGTGAGTCCGATGGCGACCAGGATTCCTACTAGCGTGAGCGGCCCGAGGTCCACATGCCAGAACGCGTAGCCGAATGCGACCAGCGCGCCCAGCTGCGAACACCCGACCGCGAGCAAGTCGTAGCGGCCGAACATGATCGCGGTAGACTTCACACCAATCAGAAGATCGTCGTCGCGGTCGACCATCGCGTAGAGCGTGTCGTAGGCCAGTGTCCAGGCGACGTTACCCAAGAACAGGGCCCAGACGATCCTGTCGAGTGGTTGGTCGTAGGCGGCAAACGCCATCGGTATCGCCATCGAAAACGCGAGCCCGAGCCCGATCTGGGGCCAGAACGTGAACCGCTTGAGCCACGGATAAATAACAGCAAAACCGAGCGCAACAAACGACAGCTTGATTGTCTCTATGTTGGTCATGAGGACCAGCCCGAGGCATACCGAAAAGAGGACGATCGCTAGGATGACAGCGTTCTTTACCGACAGGTTGCCGCTCGTGATTGGCCGAGAACGGGTCCGCTTGACGTGCTTATCGAACTTGCGGTCGGTTAGGTCGTTGACGACACAACCGGCGCTGCGTGTGATGATCACGCCGAGGGTGAAGATCACCCATATATCAAGCCGGAACTCGCCCGCTGCTTTTCCAGCTAAGGTCAGCGCGATCCAGGTCGGCCACAGGAGCACGATCCACCCGATCGGCCGGTCAAGCCTTGTGACCTGGATCCAGAACGGAATGTATGAGGCGAGGGTGTGAATGCTAGACATGTGCGAAGTGTTCCTCATGTCCGATCCATCTTTCAATCAATTGTTCGCGGATGTCTGTGTGCTCTAGGCGGATTATTTCTGCGAGCTCAGCGATCTCGTCAAGCATGTCCGCGTGCTCCGCTAGGTCCGCAACCCGGAAAGAGAGCTCACCGGTTTGTCGGGTGCCGGTCACGTCACCTGGGCCCCGGAGCCTCAGGTCTGCCTCGGCGAGTACAAAGCCGTCGTTGGTATCTTTCAGAAGATTCAGCCGGTCTCGTGAATGCTGGGAGACCGCATCACCGGCCAGTAAAATACAAAAACTGATTCGCGCACCGCGACCAACCCGGCCCCTCAGTTGATGGAGCTGGGCGAGCCCCAGACGTTCTGGATTTTCGATCACCATGATGTTTGCGTTCGGCACGTTCACGCCAACCTCGATAACGGTCGTTGCGACTAATAAATCAAGCTCACCGTCCGCGAACGCTGTCATCACCTGAGATTTGTCATCGGCTGTCATCCGACCATGCACCAGGCCAATTCGTCGATGTGGTAACTGGAGCCGCAGCTTCTCGGTGCGGCTCTCGGCGGCCTCCGCGACACTCTGTTCAGTTTCCTCAATCAGAGTACATACCCAATATGCCTGCCCACCTTCATCAAACTGCGCATCAAGACGCGCTGTAATCTCAGGTGCTCTGGCCTGACTGAGGATTCGCGTATCCACGGGTGTTCTCCCCGGTGGCAGCTCATCAATCGTTGAGACATCGAGATCCGCGAAATGCGTCATCGCGAGTGTGCGCGGGATTGGCGTTGCGGTCATGATGAGTTGGTGCGGCGTCAGACCCTGCCCTTTCTCACGTAACAAGAGCCGTTGTGCGACCCCAAATCGGTGCTGTTCGTCGATGATAGCCAAACCAAGTCGTTTAAATACGATCTCATCTTGGAAGAGTGCATGAGTTCCAATGACGATCTGGCAGGTTCCGTTGCTCAATTGCTCAAGCATCGTCCGTCGTGGCTGAGCTTTCATCGAGCCCGTGAGCCATCCGACAGAGATGCCAATCGGTCGGAACCACTCTGAAAATTGAGCCGCGTGCTGTTCAGACAGGAGTTCCGTCGGCGCCATCAATGCAACTTGGAAGCCAGCCTCAATGACAGGAAGCGCTGCAAGCGCTGCAACTAAGGTTTTTCCTGAACCGACATCACCTTGGAGGAGCCGTAACATTGGATGTCCATGAGTGAGATCGTGATCTATTTCACACAAGACCTTCTCTTGGGCTCGAGTTAAGTTAAATGGCAATTGTTGTAATAATGCTGCCCGTGCCTCACCGGCCATCGATTTGAGCTCTATTGCTTGGAACCGAAGATAGTCATCTCGGCGTGTGAGCAATAGCAATCGATGTGCAAGGAGCTCTTCAAAAGCTAATCGCTTAACGAATGGGCTTGCCGGAAGCCCTTTTGCTGGCTGATGAAGGGCAAGGAGAGCATCCCAAAGTTCCGGGCGATTTTTTGTGTGCTTGGCACCTAAAAGCTCTTCGAGCGCGTAGAAGTCAGGCCCCTTCGCGAGCGCTTGGCGGATGATGTCTCGTAACTTGGGTTGGGATAGGCCATCTGTCGTTGGGTAAATGGGTGTTAGTGTGTCATCCAAGGGAGGCGGCTCGCCCTTGAATACAGATATCTCTGGATGAATGAACTCAGTCACACCTTGATGAATTCGTGGCTCTCCAAAAATCCGCACAAAATCTGCGTTTTTAAGCGTGGTCAGATACGCTCGTGAAAAGTGAAAAAGCCGGATTCTCGCGGCACCAGTGATATCCTCAAAGGTCAGAACTGCCTGCATGCGCCGACCTGGGATCACAGACTGAGAGGTAATTTCACCCTCCAGTAATTGTGGTATCCCGGGCTTCAAGCCTGCAATATCGACGCGAGTCGTCCGGTCTTCGTAGCGCGCTGGTAGATGAAATAAAAGATCTCGAAAAGAATACAGCCCTAGCCGATTGAGCGCTCGCTCAACTTTGGGGCCGACGCCTGTGAGACTCAGTAATTCGCTACTAGGCTGCCTGGTGTTTGGCATTCAGCTGAGGGCCGACCTGTTTTCTGATGACATCAACCAATAGATCGATTGCCTCAGTTCTAGGGAATTGTTTTCTCCAAGCGATGGCCACGGTACGTGATGGTTCAGGTTTGGCAAACGGCTTCGTTGTCAGATAACCAGGCGCATAGTTTTCAAGCCCCGCCGCTGACGCCGGCAGGACAGTGACACCTAATCCTGATGCGACCATATGACGTAAGGTTTCAAGCGAACTTCCCTCGGCAACAACATTATTTCGATCATGCGCTGATCGTGATAAGGCTGGGCACGCGTCAATGACTTGATCGCGGAAACAATGTCCTTCGCCGAGAAGCAGAACATTTTCAGTGTGCAATTGTTTGGGTGGGATCCGCGATTCACTCGTCCACGGGTGATTTGCCGGCAGTAGGACCTCGAATGGTTCGGTGTAGAGCTCGCGTACTTCGATCTCCGGTTCTGTAAACGGCAGTGCGACAATGATGGCATCAAGTTGGCCCTTCTTGAGCATCTGTCGAAGCGTGCCGGTGAAGCTCTCTTCAATGTAGAGCTTCATACGCTGTTCAGCAGTCTTAAGGGCTGGTAAAAGCGCAGGGAATAAATATGGCCCAATGGTATAAATCGCGCCGATACGTAGCGGCGCTAAAAATGGATCTTTGACGTGATCGGATAACTCTTTAAAGGAATCGACTTCCCGAAGAATATTGCGTGCTTTTTCCACTAACTGCTCAGCCACAGCGGTCAGATGAACGCCAGTTTTACTTCGCTCGAACAGGGTGACACCAAGCTCATCTTCTAGTCGCTTCACGCCAATAGACAAGGTAGGCTGGCTGACAAAGCATTTGGTAGCTGCGCGGCCAAAATGTTTCTCGTCGGCGACGGCGATAATATATCGAAGTTCTGTGAGGGTCATTGTTGTGTCTAATCCTTGGGATATCCTCATCCTAGGCTGTGGTCAGTTGGGTGGCAACCTGAAAACGGCGCTTGAAGCAGAAAAAATTCATGTTTTGGGCGTTCGAAGAACTAAGGTTCCAAATGACCCAACGATGATTAGCCTAGATCTAGATGTTGTCGATAGCTGGGACCACTTGGCACACATACCGCTCGCTTCACATGCAGTCATTATCGCTATCGTGACTCCAGATGCTCGAACTGAAGCGGCCTATCGTGCGCGTTACGTGGGTATTTCGGAGAGGCTTCGTCAATTTGCATCATTACCTGGGCGACGGCATCCGGTGATTTGGGTCAGCTCGACCGTTGTTTTCGGTCAGCATCAATTGGGGCTACTAGATGAATCTGATCCAGCTGAGCCCGATCACTGGCGTGGTCGGCTTGTTCGCGAGGCGGAACTCAATATTGAGCAGATCAAAGCGCCCAAAACCGTGATTCGTTTTGCAGGGCTCTATACGGTGAAGAGTCTGATTCGACTGAAAGATGCTGAATTGAGAAAACAACTGAACCCAGAGACGGTATCAAATCGCATGCATCGCGAGGATGCGGTTTCCTGGCTACGTGCTTTGGCGCGTGATCACCTAGAGGGTGAGAAGGTTCCACAACTCATCCATGGAGTTGATGAGGGGTCTAGTCACTATCAGCAGATTTTTGATGTGTTGGATGGTTTGATGAGCGAGATTCAACCAGCGACGACTGGACGTATCATGCAGTCGCGTTATCGAGACCGGATGCCTACATTGAGGTATCCGACCTGCAAATCAGTGCTTAGCTCACCATGATGCCATCGACTTCAACACGTGCACCCCTTGGAAGTTCAGCGACCCCAATGGCTGCGCGTGCAGGGAAGGGCGCTTCGAAGAACTCTTCCATGACTTGATTCACAATGGGGAAATGCGTGAGATCTGTAAGGAAGACATTGACCTTTGCGAGGTGATTGAGACTGCCTCCAGCTGCTTCACAAACCGCTTCTAAATTAGTGAACGCCTGACGGACTTCGGCCTCAATGTTTCCTTCAACCAAGACCATGCTCTCTGGAATGAGAGGGATTTGGCCTGAAAGATAGGTGGTTTGTCCAACTTTGACTGCTTGAGAATAGGTTCCAATTGCAGCAGGGGCATTTGCTGTCGCAATAAAGCTTTTGTTCATGATTAGGCTCGTATACGTGAGATTTTCATAACCGACTTGATGCGGCGGATTTGACGGACAACATTTGCAAGATGCTGTCTATCGCGTACCCCAACCTCAAGAACGATCACACTGGTTTTCGCATCACGCTCTTCACGGTTAATGCGGTCAATAGCTGCATCTGCTTCTGATACAGCAGATGCAATGTTGGCAATGATGCCGGTTTCCGCTTCAACAAGAACTTTTAAAGCGGTGTAGAATTCACCATTGAGATCATCATCCCAGGTGAGGAAAACACATTTTTCTGGGTTGTCCCGGATCTCCGAGACGTTATTACAGGTCTCATGATGGATGACCATCCCCCGACCTTTGGAAATGTGGCCAACGATCGGATCCCCTGGAATTGGTCGGCAACATTTCGCGTAGCTCGTGAGGAGCCCTTCAGAGCCCTTGATTGCTAGAGGCCGTGTATCACCGCTCTGTGAGAGTTTTGCAGGTTCTACGTCTGCATCTGGTGTTAATCGTCTGGCAACTGAGTAGGCAATCCGATTACCAAGGCCAATATCTTCAAGAATGTCATCAAATTCTGTGAAATCAGCTTCGCTGATGAGATTGAGTTTTTGTTCATCTGTAACTTGTTCAAAACTCGACCCAAGATTAGTTAAGGCTCGACTTAAGAGTCGTTGTCCTAAGCTAACGGACTCTGAACGGTGCTGATTTTTCAAGAAGTGTCGGATTGCTGATCGTGCCTTACCGGTCACAACAAACGATAGCCACGCCAAATTCGGTTTGGCGTGTTTGGCTGTCACGATCTCGACTGTTTGGCCTGATTGAAGAATGGTTGAGAGTGGTGCGAGCGCTTTATCGATTCGACAGGCAACACAGCGGTTTCCGACATCGGTGTGCACGGCGTATGCAAAATCAACGGCTGTTGCCCCAGTAGGCAACTCCATGATTTTACCTTTCGGCGTGAAAATGTAGGTGTCGTCAGGGAACAAATCGATCTTCACGTTCTCGATGAATTCGATCGAATTACCAGCGCGTTGCTGAATCTCTAACAAACCTTTAACCCAACGATTGGTTCGCTGGACCGCTGCAGTATCATCAGATCCTGCTTTGTAGAGCCAATGTGCTGCAATTCCACCAGATGCCATGGCATCCATTTCCGATGTGCGAATTTGGATTTCGATTGGTACACCATGCATACCAAAGAGTGTGGTGTGCAGGCTTTGGTAACCATTTGCCTTTGGAATAGCGATGTAGTCTTTGAATCGACCCGGGCGCGGTTTGTATAAATTATGCACAACTCCAAGTGTGCGGTAACAATCATCGACCGAGTCAGTCACGATCCTGAATGCGTATACATCCATGATATCGGAGAACGATTTTCTTTTATCCCGCATTTTCCGGTAGATACTGTTGGCTGCTTTTTCACGGCCCTCAACACGTGCCTTAATTCCACTCTTGTTGAGAGCGCCTTCAAGTGATTCGAGAATTTCGGATACGATCTTTTTACGGTTGCCCGCGACATTCTGTACAGCTCGCTCGATACGTTCGATTCGCATCGGGTACATCGCACGATAGGCGAGCTCATGGAGTTCACTACGCAGTTCATACATGCCGAGTCGGTTCGCGATGGGACTGTAGATATCGAGTGTTTCTTTTGCGATTCGGCGGCGTTTTCCGGGGTTGAGTGACCCAATGGTTCGCATGTTGTGAAGTCGGTCAGCGAGTTTCACGATGATGACTCGGATATCGCGAGCCATCGCTAGCGTCATTTTCTGGAAGTTTTCTGCTTGCGCTTCGGCACGTGTTTCAAAGCTAATGTGGGTAAGCTTACTGACGCCATCGACGAGCTCAGCAACAGCTTCGCCAAACTGTGTTTGCAGAGCGTCTTTAGCAATCCCTGTATCTTCAATGACATCGTGCAGCATCGCAGCCATGAGGCTTTGATGATCCATACGCATTTCCGAAAGAATTTCAGCAACCTGAAGCGGATGGATAATGTAAGGGTCACCAGATCGACGCTTTTGACCGTCGTGTGCTTGTTCAGAATAGAGATATGCGCGTCTGACCTGACGGATTTCATCATCCTCGAGGTATCGGGTCAGACGGCTGCATAAGCCGTCAATGGTTTCGACGGCGGCGTTCATGACTTAGAAATCGTTATCGAAAACAGGCTGACGTGGTTCGAAACGTGCGCGAGCCAGTTCGAGCTCAGCTTCAGTTTTCGCGTCTTCAGCGTCCAGTGCTTCGCGATTAATAAGACCTTCAGCGATCTCGCGCAATGCGATGACTGTTGGCTTGTCATTCTCTTCCGCTACCAATGGGTCTTTGCCACCGGTAGACAGCTGACGCGCGCGGCGCGTGCCTAGCATTACGAGTTCGAAACGATTCTCGACGTTTTCGAGACAGTCTTCGACAGTCACTCGAGCCATGGTTAATCCTCAGTTAAAAATCAGACAGCCCAACAGTATATGCAATTTATTGTTGGCCGAGAAGTTTTTCTAGAAAATTCGGGTGTTTAGATTGAATTTGAGGGCGACGTTGTCTGTGGCTCACGATGATCGACTTTAATTGTTCGAGTGCGATTTCAAAATCATCGTTGATGACCCAGTAGTCGAAATATGGTGCTTGCTTGATGGTTTCATCGGCTTCAGCCATTCTAGAATCAATGATCGCCGCATCGTCTTGTTTGCGCCCAATCAAGCGTTCTCTCAGCGCCTCGCGGGTGGGTGGAAGAATAAAAATGGATATCGCTTCTGGCGCCATTTCACGGACTTGCGCTGCACCCTGCCAGTCGATTTCTAGGATGACATCTGTTCCTGCGGCAAGTTGGGCTTCGACAGCTTGTTTCGATGTGCCGTAAAAATTTCCAAAGACTTTTGCGTGCTCAAATAGAGAGCCAGAAGCAATCAAATTTTTGAATTCTGATTGCTCGACGAAGTGGTAGTCCCGACCTTCAAGCTCACCCGGACGTGGGCCTCGAGTGGTATGAGATACACTGACTGCTATATCTCGGACACGCGCGATGGTCGCGGCAACGAGACTGGTTTTGCCAGCACCTGATGGCGCTGATATGACAAATAGCTGACCCTGCGGCATGAAAGATCCGTTTGAGATAGTCATAATACGATTAATTACCTAAAGCTTAGTTCAATTAGAGAGGTTCTGCCATGCGACCAAGCGGCCGCGCATTCGATGCACTGCGTCCCATTTCTTTCACTCGTCGATTCACACGCCACGCAGCGGGTTCAGTTTTGGTCGAATTTGGTGGTACCCGAGTGCTCTGTACAGCCTCTGTTAATGAACAAGTCCCACGCTGGATGAAAGGTAAGGGACAAGGATGGGTTACGGCTGAGTACGGCATGCTGCCTGGATCTACCCACACCCGGTCTGATCGAGAAGCTGCGCGCGGCAAGCAATCCGGGCGGACACAAGAGATTCAGCGGTTAATCGGCCGATCGTTGAGAGCCGCTGTTGATTTAAAAAAGCTGGGTGAGCGCCAAATCACGATCGATTGTGATGTTTTACAGGCTGATGGTGGAACGCGAACGGCTTCGATTACTGGGGGTATGGTTGCCTTGGTTGATGCGGTCAATGGTTTGCAGCGTGACGGGTTGCTCTCTGAAGATCCTTTGATCGATTTTGTTGCCGCTGTGTCCGTCGGAATATACAAAGGCCAGCCAGTGTTGGATCTTGACTATCCCGAGGATTCAAGCGCAGATTCAGATTTAAATTTAGTGATGGCTGAAGGGCCAAAATTGATCGAAATTCAAGGCACAGCAGAGGAAGCTCCATTCAGCCGAGCCGAATTGAATGCACTGCTCGATTTGGGTGAAAGTGGAATTACTCAGCTGATCAGTGCGCAGAAGGCGGCTTTGGCAGAGGGTTAATCCTCTTCCTCATCGCTGATTGAGATATCGTAATCGACGATCAGAGGTACTCGATCGTCGAACGGTCTTTTCGCGACATAGCCAGCAGCGAGTACCCGTCTTGAGATCTCCAGTGATGCCAGTTGAAGATCTGTCCGCCATGCGCCTGGATTTGGCATATCGAATACCTCAGGCCCCGGAAACCAGCTGTACGCCGGCTCATTGGCAAATACCTCACGAAACACATCGACATACCCGACGTCATTCAAAAGCGTATCAATCCAATGTCGGTCTGCTTTTGTAAACCCAGGAGATTCGTTGTGTTGGTGCCATTCTTCAAGATCAAGAGTGCGCGCAGCAACACCAAAATCACCACAAAAAATAAAATGGCGTCGTTTCTTGCGGATCTTCCGCATCCAGGTCTCGAGAGATTCTAGAAAGGCTGCTCGCAACTCTTGAGTATCACTAGTTGGCGATGGTGGAAAGATCGATACGACACTCACGTGTTCAAAGTCTGCCTGGATATAGCGTCCATCGCGATCTAAATTGTATGAGCCCAAGCCTCGCATGACCGCTTTAGGTGTATGCCGCGTGAAAATCGCGACACCACCATTTCCCTCATCTTCGCCTTCGAAATAAAAAGCCTCAAAGCCTTCCGGACAAAAGCGTGGATCATCGATCACTTTGTATTCGCGCACACGAACGTCTTGAAGGCAGATAACATCTGCATCCTTACTTGCTAGCCATTCGGTTAAGCCTTGCTTCACGGCCGAAATAAGACCGTTGCATCGTAGGCTGATTACGCGCATCAAAAGATTTTTTGTCCCTGAAGTGAGTGACCAGATGAACTGGTGTACTATTTTTAAACGATTATTGTAATGTTAGACGTGTCTTATGTCCCCATACAAGCGTTCCTTCTTGGAATTAGCCCTTGATGCCAATGCTCTGAAGTTCGGTGAGTTCACTCTCAAGTCAGGCCGGGTGAGTCCTTATTTTTTCAATGCGTCTGCGTTTTCCAGTGGACGTCAGTTGCAAATTCTTGGCCGGTGCTATCGGGATGCCATTGCAGATCGTGGGATCGAGTTTGATGGATTGTTTGGACCTGCTTACAAAGGGATTCCTCTTGCGAGCTCGGTTGCCGTGGCGTTTGCAGATGGTGGCAAGGATTACCCTGTGTCGTTCAACCGTAAGGAAGTGAAAGATCACGGAGAAGGTGGGACTTTGCTTGGTGCGTCACTGAATGGCCGGATTTTGGCAATTGATGATGTGGTGACAGCAGGAACAGCGGTCCGCGAGTCAGTTGAGTTTATTAAGAACCAGGGTGCGAGTTTGTGTGCATTTTGTGTCGCAGTTGATCGCCAAGAGCGGGGACAAGAAGGTTCAGGGTCTGCGCTCGCTGAACTCTCAGAAACCTTCCAATTGGTCCCCATTTCGATCGTCACTTTGGATGATATTTTGGCATTTGCCGCAGACGATCGGCGGGTGGCAGATGATGTTGCACCGCGTATTGAGGCGTATCGCGCTCAATACGGGGCGCTTTGACTTAACTGCGCTTTCTTAGAATCTGTGTGCCAACACCTTGATCGGTGAAGATTTCCAGAAGCACTGAATGAGGAACGCGGCCATCAACAATATGAGCACTGTTGACCCCTGCGTTGACTGCAGATAAAGCGCAGCCAACCTTCGGCAACATGCCACCTGAAATTGTGCCATCGTTAATCAATGCATTGACCTCATCAGCAACAAGACCTGTAACTACTTGGCCGGCTTTATCCAAAACACCCGCTGTATTGGTTAGTAGCATCAGTTTTTCTGCCTTCAATACTTCGGCAAGTTTGCCAGCAACCAGGTCTGCATTGATGTTGTAGGACTCACCACTTCCGCCAACGCCGATCGGTGCGACCACTGGGATTACGTCGCTCTCTGTCAGCATCGTCAGAACACGGGTATCGATGGATTCAACCTGGCCAACATGCCCGATATCGATAATTTCCGGCGCTTCGAGTTCAGGACTTTTCCGCTCAATTTTTAACTGTTTCGCCCGAATGAATTGACCATCTTTGCCAGTCAGGCCCATCGCGCGCCCACCAGCCAGGTTGAGAAGGCTGACAATTTCCTTATTCACGAGTCCGCCTAGCACCATTTCAACAACATCCATGGTTTCTTCGGTTGTGACTCGCATGCCGTCGATAAATTTCGATTCAATATTGAGCCGCTCGAGTAGCTCGCCAATCTGTGGTCCGCCACCATGTACAACAATCGGGCGCATCCCGACTGCCTGCATCAAGACGATATCTCTTGCAAAAGACGCTTTGAGATCTTCATCAGTCATCGCGTTACCGCCGTATTTGACGACAATCGTGCGTCCGGCGAATTTCTGGATGTACGGAAGGGCCTCTGATAGGACCTGAGCAACTTCAGTGGCGCGAGCCAGGCTTAGCATAGTGATTCAAGCTCCAATGTTGGTTCTGCCTTTTTCAAAGCATTCAGCATTGTACTCTGGATTGTTTCCAGTGCCTCGGTTGATTCAGCTTCAAATCGTAAAACGAGATTTGGGGTCGTGTTGGAACAACGAATTAGCCCCCAGCCCGAATCAAGATCAACACGGACCCCATCAATCGTTGAGAGTGGGAGGCCTTCTGCTTTAATGATCGATGCAACGCGCTCGACAATGGCGAATTTCTCAGTGTCGGGAACTTCGATATTGAGTTCGGGAGTTGAGACATCGTCTGGAATCGCGTCAAATAATTTAGAAACAGATTGATCTGATTTCGCAAAAATCTCCAACAAGCGTGCGGCCGTGTAGAGTCCATCGTCAAAACCAAGCCAGCGTTCCTTAAAAAAGATGTGGCCGCTCATTTCACCTGCTAACAAAGCACCGGTTTCTTTCATCTTCGCTTTGACCAGGCTGTGGCCTGTCTTCCACATTAGTGGTTCACCGCCAGCGCGTTCGATAACAGGCCCCAAGTGTCTGCTGCATTTCACATCATAGATGATCGTTGCACCTGCATTACGGCCTAAAACGTCCTCTGACAGAAGCATCATTAAGCGATCTGCGAATATTGATCCACCCCGTTCAGTGATGACACCGACACGGTCACCGTCACCGTCGAATGCGAGTCCAACGTCACAATGCTGTGTTTTGACTGCTGCGATTACGTCCACCAAATTTTTTGGTTTGGAAGGATCTGGATGATGGTTTGGAAAGGTTCCGTCGACGTCAGTGAACAGAGGGAAGACCTCGCAGCCGAGTTGCTTGAATAATTGTTCAGCGCAGACGCTTGCCACGCCGTTACCGCAATCGATAGCAACTTTGAGAGGCCTATCCAGATGAACGTCGGCAATGATTTGCGTGAGATACGGTGTCAGGGCATCGGCCTCGGATATGGATCCTTCACCTTCAACCAGTTGGCTGGCCTCGATCGCATCATAGAGGCCAGTAATATCCTCGCCATAGAGCGTGTGCCCGCCGATCATCATTTTGAAGCCGTTGTAGTCTGGTGGGTTATGGCTTCCTGTCACCATGACACCTGATCCAGTACCTAGCGTCAGTGCAGCAAAGTAGAGTACCGGCGTTGGAACCATGCCGACGTCAATGACATCAATACCGGCTTGAATCAAGCCTTGGTTGAGTGCATCTTGGAGGTCTGGTCCGGATAACCGACCATCCCGCGCCGTGACGACCGTCGATTGTCCCTGTTGCTTTGCATAGGTCCCGATCGCTTGGCCAAGTGCCTCGACCACCCCACGGTTGAGTTGATCAGGGTAAGTGCCCCTGACATCGTAGGCACGAAAGATCGTTGGAGTCATTGCGCTCATTAGCGTGTTCCTGTGTGGCCAAAGCCGCCTTCACCACGTTCAGATGCATCGAAATCATCGACTTCAACAAAATTTGGTTGAATCACAGGCGTAATAATCATCTGTGCAATTCGGTCCCCAGGTTCGATAATTTGTGGTTCGCTTCCGCGGTTCCATGTAGAGATCTTGAGCTCGCCTTGGTAGTCAGAATCAATCAGTCCGATCAGGTTGCCGAGTACTAAACCACGGTGACCGAGTCCGCTTCGAGGTAGGATCATTGCGCATAGACCTGGATCTTCCAGATGGATTGCAATTCCAGTTCCTATCAGCATGGTTTCTCCTGGCTGAAGTGTTACTGCTTCATCGAGGCATGCACGCAAATCGACTCCACCAGCACCTGGTGTGCCCACCTCTGGGATAGGCCAATCGTTACCGACGCGAGGGTCGAGACGTTTGAATTTCAGGTTCATTTCAGATCCTCTTCGATAACAGTGTAGAAAGGGTTGTGAGGATCTCTTTAGATACCTCGGATTTGGTTCCAGCTGCGAGCACATGATCGCGATCGCTATAAACAACCATGACCTGCGTGTCGTCTTGCCCGAAGATCTCGCCACCCGAAACGCAGTTGGCGATGATGGCATCGAGCGATTTCGCAGTCAGTTTTTGTCGTGCATGCCCAAGAACAGATTCGGTTTCCGCCGCAAAGCCAATCACCAAGGTAGGACGGTTCGGACTGGTGGCGACTGATTGGATAATGTCGGGGTTTTCGACCAATGTGATTTGCGATAAGTTATCTTTCGATTTTTTCAGCTTTTGATTGGAAACAGCTGCTGGTCGCATATCGCAGACGGCAGCGGCTCCGATGAATAGGTCGACTCCGTCAAGAACCGAGTGCACAGCAGCGTGCATGTCGCTAGCCGTTTCAACATCGATTCGACGCACGCCAGCCGGCGTTTTAAGGTGCACTGGGCCTGCGATTAACGTGACTGTCGCGCCAAGACGATTTGCTGCTTCTGCGAGTGCAAAACCCATCTTGCCAGATGAGCGATTGGCTAGATATCGCACTGGATCGATCGGCTCGTGGGTAGGCCCTGCCGTAATCACCACTTGACTGCCTGCCAGTGGTCCACGGTGAAGAGTCCTTTCCAGCGTATCTGCGATCTCGAGTGCTTCGCTCATTCGACCTGAGCCAATATCACCACAAGCTTGAACGCCCGAATCCGGTCCGATGATTTGCGCTTTGCCATGAAGGCGTTCGAGATTCGCTTGCGTCTCTGGATGTTTCCACATTTGTTGATTCATCGCCGGAGCAATTGCTTTTTCACAAGCCGCCGCAGCCCACAGAGTCGTCAGTAAATCTGGTGCTTTACCCTGCGCTAGCTGCGCCATTGTGTTGGCAGTGGAAGGAGCGACTAGGATTAGATCAGCCCAGCGAGCCAGTTCAATATGACCCATACCGGCTTCTGCTTTGGGGTCTAGCATTGAAATTTTAACTTCCCGACCTGTGAGCGCTTGGAAAGTTAAGGCGCTTACAAATGCAGTTGCCGCTTCCGTCATCACGACTTGCACAATTGCACCGCGGTGACCGAGCTCCCGAGCGAGCTCGCAGGCCTTGTAACAAGCGATTCCGCCTGTCACACCAAGCACAACATGTTTGTTTTGAAACCAGGATGTTTGCGTCACTGACGTTCCCTTGTCATTGAAGCGCCAACCATATCATGAGTGACACAAACAGCGGATGCTGAAATAAGCGATTAATTGGCTCTTGTATGTTCTTTCTAGCGACGGTATTATTCGCGTCCATTTTTTCACGGTCTGTGCAACCAGAGGCGGATCTAATTATGTCAAAAGTGTGCCAAGTAACAGGCAAGGGTCCTGCAACCGGCAACAACGTGTCGCATTCGAACATTAAGACGAAGCGTCGCTTCCTGCCGAACCTGCACTGGCATCGGTTCTGGGTTGAATCTGAGAAGCGTTTCGTGCGTCTTCGCGTGTCGACGAAAGGAATGCGCGTTATCGATAAACTGGGGATTGATGCTGTGTTGGCAGATATCCGCTCACGTGGCGAGAAGGTGTAAACCATGCGTGATAAAATCAAATTGGTATCGTCTGCTGGTACTGGCCATTACTACACGACTGACAAGAACAAGCGGAACACTCCAGACAAGCTTGAATTCAAAAAGTACGATCCCGTTGTTCGTAAGCACGTGATGTACAAGGAAGCGAAAATTAAGTAAGGGCTCATGCCTGAGCTTCCTGAAGTCGAGACAACGGCGCGAGGTATCGCGCCGTTTCTTATTGGGCAACGATTTACCTCTGTCCGAGTGAATCAACCGTCGTTGCGGTGGCCTATCCCATCAGATTTTTCACAATGTTTGCTAGACGAAACATGCATTTCGGTCTCGCGTCGCGCAAAATATCTCCTAATTGAGACAGAACATACTCAAATCCTGTCCCATTTAGGGATGAGTGGCTCATTTCGGTTAGTTAATCCAAATACTCCGCTGAAACCTCATGATCACGTGCAGATTGGCGTGGGTGACTTGGAGCTTCGATATCATGACCCTCGCCGATTTGGTTGTCTGCTTTGGGCAGATTCTGATCGAGCGAAGCAGTTGATCGATCATTTGGGTCCTGAACCGT
>JAYNIS010000004.1:0-33352 GCA_038109325.1 Gammaproteobacteria bacterium
ACGACCCGGTAGGGCGCGACCGGCGACAGGCTGTCGTAGTCGGGAATCTCCTTGTGGTTCATAGGTCTCTGTGGGACCGCGTCGACCAGTAACCGGATCCCCCGGACCAGGTCACCGACGTAGGTGAAGTCACGGTACATGTCGCCGTGGTTGTAGACGTCGATCGGGCGGCCGTCGAGGATCGCGTCGACGAACTTGTAGAGCGCCAGGTCAGGTCGCCCCCAGGGCCCGTAGACCGTGAAGAACCGAAACATAGTGGTCGGCAAGTCCCACAGGTGCGCGTACGAGTGGGCCATCGACTCGTTGGCCTTCTTGGTCGCGGCGTAGATGGTGAGCTGGGTGTCCGCCTTCTCGGTCTCGGTGAAAGGCATCTCTTTGTTGGCACCGTAGACCGAGCTGGTCGAGGCCATCAGCAGGTGCCTGACCTTTTGCCGCTTGGCGGCCTCCATCACGTTGAAGGTGCCCACCACGTTGCTCTCGACGTAGGCCCTGGGGTTCTCGAGCGAGTAGCGGACACCGGCCTGCGCCGCGAGGTGGACAATCACGTCAGGTTTAAAATCATCCGCCGTGGTCTCCAGTAGCTGGGTATCCTCGAGCATACCCTCGGTGAAGCTGTAGCTCGGGTAGGTCTCAAGGATCACATTCCGCTGGTATTTCAGGCTGACGTCGTAGTAGTCGGTCATCCCATCGTAGCCGTGGACGACCATACCCTCCTCGAGCAGCAGCTTTGCTAGGTGGAACCCGATGAACCCGGCGGTCCCGGTTACGAGGTACCGGGTCGAGGCGGCCTGTGTCACAGCTGTTCACCCCGATGATTGACCAATACGCCCCTGCTCAAACCTCTCTCCCCTTTATACCCAGGTCTGCCTGCTGGCGTAGCCAGTCCGCGAAGGCCGTATCTTCCAGCCGCGACTGCGCGAGCTCGATGATCTTGTCGCCGACCGCCTCCGTGTCCCACGCCACCTGGACCCCATTCATATCCAGTACCAGGTCCATGACCTGGAACGCGGTCCGCTTGTTGCCGTCGTTAAAGCAGTGCGCCTGCGAGATCGCGGCAGCGTATGCGGCCGAGAGCGCGTACACGTCGTCAATCAGCCCGTAGCTGATTCGGTTCTCGACCCGCGCCAGCGCGCCGTAGAGGAACTTCCCGCCGGCCGTCCCCTGCAACTCGTTCGGCCCAAGTATGTTGTCATGGACCATGACCACCTGCTCGACCGACAGCAGCACGTAGCTCATTTGTCTCTCAGGTAGTCCAGCACCGGACGGTTGACCGCGGCACGCCGCTCCAGGCTGGCCCGGACCTCGTCCGTTGACGCGACCCGGTGGGCGGTGTCGGAGACCGCCTCCGCCGGCACGAAGTACCCGACCAGGGCCGAGTTCTTCAGCACCGCGACCGGCTCGCCGCCCGATTTTTCGAGCACCTTGTGCGGCTCACGCATCTCTGTCATGGACGCGATGTGTTTGGTCAGTAGTGTCGCCATGGCTCTACCCTCAGCTAAAATACATAATTAAATATATAGTAAAATCGATAATCTGTCGATGAAGAGGGCCTAGTCTTCAAGCTCTTTCTCAGCGCCCTCGAAGCGCCAAGGTCCCATCCGAAATCCCCCGCGCGTACCCGTGCGCGTATTCACCAGTTTTCAATTCGTTGACTCAGAACAGGGTGCCCATAACCGCCACCGGCGGCACCTAATCATTCTCCGTGTCCCGTAGCCACCCGGACCAGACGATCAGGGTCAGCCAGCCGGTCCCGACACCGATCGCGTTGGCGAGCATGTCCTGCCAGTGGTTTGCCCGATAAAAGAGAGGCTGCAGGAACTCGATCCCTATCCCCAGCCCGATCAGACCCACCGCCACGGCCCAGGGCCTCAGACGGGCCACGCCGGCGAGCGCGACCATCGCGGCGCCGTAGGCCGAGAGGTGGCCCAGGTAGTTCCCGGGGTCGGCCGGCAGGTGGCCGACCGGCAGCACCGAGGCACCGACCAGGGCCACGACCACGGCGGTCGCCAGCAAAATACGCGGTAACTCCATCGAGACCATCCGTTGAAAATTGTTCCCCTACAGGCTATCAAACCGTCGGCGGGAGTGCCTGCCGTTTGTGACCCGGGCGGCCTGGATCCGGATCGCGTTCCAGTTCGCGTAGACCGCGCCGAGCACGACGAAGACCACCAAAGACAGCGCCGGGGACAACCTGGTGAGGAGCAGACCGAGCCCGACCACGGCCGCGTTTCCGGCCAGAATGATGGTCATCGCCCGGCGCCTCGAGCGCCCGGAATCGACCAGCCGGTAGTGCATGTGCAGACGGTCGGAGTCGAAGATCGAGCGGCCGTCCCTGAGCCTGTTGTACATCACCTGGAGCGTGTCGATCACCGGGACCGCGACGCACCAGACCACGAACACGGGCTCGATGATCGCGACCGGGGGCTGGGAGGACTGGATCAGCGTGACGCCGACCAGGAACCCCAAAAAAGTCGCCCCCGCGTCGCCCAAGAAGGACTTCAGTTTGGCTCCGAGGATCCCCAGGTTAGCAAACCAGAACACCATGACCGGCACGACCATCACCACGACCGAGAGCGCGTACTCGGGGTGTCCGACGAGCGTCGCCGCGAGCCCGACACCGGCCAGCGCGATGATCGCCAGCCCCGAGGCCAGCCCGTCGAGCCCATCGATGAGATTGAACGCGTTGACCAAGCCGATCAGCGCCGCCACCGTAAAAAGATAGCCCAGGGTCGTCAGACCAGGGTGGGCGGGAATCTCTGCGCCCAGCCCCAGGTCTGAGACCTGGACCGAGGTGGCGAATAAAAATCCGATAATGATCGCGGCCTGGATCAGCGACCGGACCGGGCCACTGATCTCGACCCGGTCGTCGATCACGCCGACCAGCACAAAGAGCGCCGAGGCGATCAGGAAGGGGGACACGTCGTCGAGCGGGGTCGCAATGCTTATAGCGGCCGAGAGCCCAAGGAACAGGCCCAGGCCGCCGACCATGGGTGTCGGTTGGTCGTGGCGCTTCCGGGCGCTTGGGCGGTCGATCAGGCCGACCCGGCCGGCGTTGGGTACCAATACCATGAGCGCGGGCAGGGTCACGACCGCGCCCAAAAACGCGACCACGAACACGGGCCCGACGCCCGCGACAAACTGGATCACAAACTGTGGTGGGTTAAAGGCAAACATCAGTCACTACCTCACTCACGCGCCGCACCGGCGTTTTGCCGCGGCACCTACCGCTTTTCGCGGCACGTTATCTTTCCGGGGTGGGCCGTTGAGGGCCTCATCCGCACCCCGTTGCTCTGTCTCTACCTGCTGGCCTGGCTTTACTCACTAGGGACCAGCCCACTACGTATGGCGGGAGCGTTGGCTCAAACACACGAAATACGTATTAACCGTAACAATATACGTAGAAACCGAAAAGTTCAACCCCAAAACTAAAAAAATGAGTATAGCTAAAATTTCCCAGCCGAATAGGCCCAAAAAGGTTCAGACGCTATGGAGTCGACGGGCCCGCTGTGTCAGCCTGGGCCGTCAACGGGGGCTCTAGATCAGTACCCTCAGGTAACACACCCTGGACCAGACCAAACCGCCCAAAGCAGACCTGGCCGGGCTCGAGCGGGTACTTGGTGTTGGCCTCGATCTCGGCGAGGACCATGCTCAGCATCTGCCCGGTGGGGTTGTAGCGCTCAAAGACCTCGACGTAGGCCGGGGCCTCCTTGCTCGACGCGTTCACCGAGAGCTTGAGGTCACAGAAGTCTAACCCGCCTTCCTCCGGGCGGACCTTCAGGTGGTGGACCCCAGCCGGCAAATCGATGACCTCGACCTGACCGACACTTAGTGGGCGCAGTACACCATCCACCTCTAGGTTCGCGTTTCTCTTGGACCATATCTCGTACCCCGGGGTCCGGAAGATCAGGACCGGGTAGGTCTCCCGTGTCACGGGTGGCTCCTGCTTCTGATCAAGAAACTTGCCAAGGAAAAAACTCTGCTCGATCGGCTCGAAGGCCTTACAACCGGCCAACGTTACCGACACCGATAACAATACAAAGTAAGTAGAAATACGGATCATGGTTAAAAACTTACCACACTCTCCCCCTGCCAACATTAATTAATTAATTAAAGCGAGTCATATAAAAAGCAACAGTCGTCGTTCGATCAACTCTTCAGCGAGGTTACACAATTACCTCGGATGTAGGGGATGCGTCGTCATTTCTGCGTCACTGGTTCATGTGTCGAGCCCCACCACTCTTTTGAGTCGATGTACCAGCGAACGGTTTTCTCAAGGCCCGAACAGAATGATTCCTCGGGAACCCAGCCCAGTTCATTTTTAATCTTAGAGCAGTCAATCGCGTAGCGCCGGTCGTGGCCGGGCCTATCTTTTACAAATCGAATCAGATCACTGTACCTCTTCACACCCTTTGGTTTGGCAGGGGCGTAGCTTTCCAGCAGTTCACAGATAGAGTTTGCGACCTCGAGATTGGTGATTTGATTCCGTCCTCCTATGTTATAAGTTTGCCCGACCTGCCCCTCTGAGGCCACAAGGGTCAGTGCGCGCACGTGATCATCCACAAACAGCCAGTCTCGTATCTGCAAGCCATCACCGTATATCGGAATCTCACGGCCGGTCAGGGCCTTGGTTATAATGACCGGGATCAGTTTATCGACAGACTGGCGAGGGCCGTAATTATTCGAACAGTTCGTTATGACCACAGGGAGTCCGTAGGTTCGATGCCAAGCTCTGGCCAATAAATCAGAACTGGCTTTCGAGGCGGCATATGGTGAGCTTGGGGCGTAGGGCATCCCTTCTACACAAGCCTTCTGAGAGTCAAGGATATCTCCAAATACTTCATCCGTCGAAACATGAACAAACTTAAACGATTGACGACTACCCGAATCCAACGACGTAACATATGCGCTGGCCGCCTCTAACAACGCAAAGGTGCCCATCACATTTGTCCTCAGAAAGACTTCCGGCCCCTCTATCGACCGATCAACGTGGCTCTCCGCAGCAAGATGCATAACGACGTCTGGCTGAAATAACTCAACTATTTCAGTCATTGCCTGCACGTCGCAAATATCAGTCTGTAAAAATTGATACCTATTGCCAGCTGAAATGTTCGCCAAAGATTGCAAGTTGGCCGAATAGGTAAGTTTGTCGATATTTAAGACAGAATGGCGCAAATCCTCGACTAAGTGTCCAATCAACCTAGACCCAATGAAGCCCGCGCCTCCGGTAACAATAATCCGCATTAAACAATATGATCCACAATTTGTTTTAGCTTCTCCAGAAGCTTCACCAAAATATATACTACGTCAATAATTTTCACATTCATCGATTAACGTATGACCTCCCTTTCGTGTATTAAGAAAAAGATGAGGTATAGTCTTCGCGAAGAAGGCAACGAAAACAAAAGTCATGAAAGGAATACTGTTAGCTGGAGGGATCGGATCACGCTTATGGCCTAGTACACAAGCAATATCCAAACACCTAATACCCATTTACGATAAACCAATGATTTTTTATCCCCTCTCAGTTTTAATGCTGGCAGAAATAAGGGAAGTGGTTATCGTCAGTACGCCTGAACATAAAAATCTGTTTGAAAGCCTATTCGGAACCGGACGTCACCTAGGCATGGAGATTTCTCATGTTGTGCAACCTGAGCCGAAGGGTATTGCCGACGCAATCCTGTGCGTAAAAGAATTTATCGGTGAGAACTCGTTTTGCCTAATTCTCGGAGACAACATCTTCTACGGACCAAATTTTAGAGAAAAGCTTCTGCTCGCAAAAAATAGGCAATACGGGGCTACCATCTTTGGATACCACGTAAAAGATCCAAAACAATTCGGGGTAATTGACTTTGGTGATGACGGTAATCCTCAAAGCATCGTAGAGAAGCCAGCATATCCAAAATCAAATGTAGCGGTCACAGGACTTTACTTCTTCGACAACAAAGCCGTGGAATTTGCGTCAAATTGCGAACCCTCAATACGAGGAGAATTAGAGATTAATTCAGTAATCAGTAACTACATAGAAAACCAAACGCTTACGACCGAGATACTAGGCCGAGGTTTTGCCTGGCTCGATACTGGGACCCCATCAGCCATGCTAGAGGCTGCGCAATTTATCGAGACCTTAGAAAGACTGCAGGGATATAAAATCGCTTGCATAGAAGAAATCGCATTTAATAACAGTTGGATAGGACTCTCTGAAATCAAAAACCTTACTAGCGAGCGGAGTAGCAATTATTCCTCTTACCTAACTTCACTAATCAGTTAAATCATGACTAAAAAAGTCATCAAAACCGGCAGTCCATTTTTACCCCCTTTAGAACAACTCATTCCATTTTTGGAAAACATCTGGGCATCCAGAAATCTATCCAATAACGGCCATTTTGAAAAAGAATTTGAAAAAGCGATTAAGCTCCACCTAAATGTGGACCATGTATCCCTGGTAAGTAACGCTACAATAGGATTGATCTTAAGCATCAAGGCACTTCGACTGGAAGGCGAGATCATCACGACTGCATATGGCTTCGCAGCAGCAGCGCAGGCGATCACGACAGCTGGCTTAATTCCCAAATTTATTGACGTCGCACCGAAAACAACTAATCTAGATCCCTCGTTAATAGAAGCCGCAATCACCGATCAAACCTCGGCAATACTTGCCATTCATACTTATGGTATACCGTGCGACGTTGATCAAATTGAACGAATAGCAAGAAAATACAAATTAAAAGTGATTTACGATGCCGCTCACGCAATTGGTGTGAATTGTCATTGCGGAAGCATACTCAATCATGGCGATTTTTCCATCGTCAGCCTCCACGCCACAAAGTTAATTAATACATTCGAAGGCGGAATCGTCATTTCAAGAAACTCCTTTCTCAAGCAAAAGATTGATCGGTTGAAAAATTTTGGATTTTCTCAAAATAAGCGATCGGCTTCCTTAGGTTTTGGATTGAATGGAAAGATGCAAGAATTCAGCGCAGCATTAGGACTAATCCAATTACAACACCTGGAAAGCCTTATACAACAAAATAAAGATCTAGCCCAAAACTACGATCGACAGCTCGCCGCCCTCAATGGCGTAGAACCTATAAAGACCCCATCAATGATCAAATACAATTTCAGTTATTACCCAATCGTAGTAACAGACGAAAGTCAGATGTCACGTGATTCACTAGTCAAATGTCTAGCTGACGAGAATATATTTACCCAACGATACTTTTCTGAATCACTACCAAAATTGTTCTCATTAAAATCAGATGATTACCGAATATCGTCATCACTCAGACACACGAAAAACATCGCAAAGAGAGTTATATGTCTACCCATCTATCCAGAAATGACTCATGATTTAGTTGAGCGCGTCGCCAAAACTATTAGGAAATTTACCGAATTATGACATCGGTCGCTGTAATGCAACCATACTTCTTCCCGTACATTGGCTACTACCAACTACTCAACTACGCTGACTACTTTGTGGTGCTCGATGATGTCTCGTTTCGCCAACGAAGCTGGATCACAAGAAATCAAATTAGGTTGCACAAAAACCCATTTACATTTTCTATACCCATACAAAATTCAAGTCAGAATAGCCTTATCAAAGATCTAAAACTATACCACCTTGATGAATGGAAAAAAAAATTTCTTAAAACAATCTATCACGCATACTCTAAGTACCCAAATTTCAAAGATGTAAACTGCTTAATACAAGCTATACTGAATTTCGAAAACAATAAATTATCGGAATTTTTGTTCAATTCAATTTTAACAACATCCAATTATTTATCTATTCAAACACCTATATTATCAAGCTCAGACATTGGCTACGATCGGAATGTTGGTGCATCCGACAGGATGATTAATATATGCAAATCATTGAACTGTGATATTTATATAAATCTTCCAGGCGGAAAAAGCATCTACAACAAACAATATTTTGCTGAAAATAATATCGATCTTAGATTTTTAGAGGGGAAACCAAAAGGATCAAAAATTTCTATAATTCATGATCTGATGGAGAATTCAGAAACTGATTTTAAAAAAAATATGTTGAACATCGAGATTCTATAAAACTGACTTATCGTGATAGTGGCACTAATGAAGGAAATGTAATCCGTGGATTCTAATCGTAACATCAACGTCCATCTTGGGATGATCCGGTGCGGCTCGACGACTATTCAAAAAGCGCTCACCAGAGCAGAGCATCTAGGAGCTATCAAGTACTTGGGCTTTAGACCGGGTCCCATTGAAACTTGGTACAGATCAAATTTAGAAGCCGACTTAATCGAAAAAGTGATTAGATTTTATCATCCGGTACATTTCGATCGTTGGCTAGACAATAATGTGCATCTGCTCATTTCAGATGATGATTTACGAGATATTTGGTTGTCGAACGAAAATTTTTCAGGCAGCTGTGTTTGGCGTGAGAATAGCGTATCAACAAAAATCGAAAGAATTGGAAGAATTTTCCAAGGTTATCAGATCAAATTCGATATAGTAATACGTAAGTTTGACGATTTCGCTCGATCCTTGTTTTTTGGATATAATAAGATCGGGCAAGTGTGCGATGAATATTCATTTCTCACATACATTCGTCGGGTTCGAGAAACTGGGATTATCTTCCAGTTATTTCCCTCATATCTTCATCAATTGTCGCGTGAGGCTGGATATGACGTAACATTTTTTTTAACTCCTTTAGACTATATTGAATCAATCGCTAAAAAGATATCCTGTGATAAAGAAATTCTTTATACAGCCCCTGAAAATGTTTCTGAAAGCATAGTTTGCTTAAAGAGTAGTAAGACGATTTGGTCAGGAATCGATAAGCATCGTTATCTTTGGTCCGAAAGGAATACCATATCAGATGAAGATTTTTTTTCGGAGAGAAAAAATTTGATTTACGGACATACTAAAGAACCATTATCGTCTGATTTTATTTCTAAATTCCGCGATATCTTTCTTTATGATATTGATGAAGAAAAGAAGTATCTATCTGAGCAAGGTTTGGATCATATTTCAAAGTTTTTGTTTGATTAATCATTTTTAAACTAGGAGAGCGGTTATGGCCACCGATTGCGCTTTAAATCGCCCACGATAGATAACGTCTTTTCGTAGATGCTCGGAATAACATATTTTATGTTGCAGTAATGCTTTTCTTTCGTTCCCATTCTCTTCTTGAACTGCTCGAGCGAATCCCCTTCGGAAATCCCACCACCGATGCACAACTCGGCTCGTACGCCAGGCCCGCTCAATTGATCAAAGGTGGATAACAAAAGAACTCGGGAAAGGTCACAATGATTGTAGGATTCGGCTACAGCAAACGTATAGTCGTAATCATCTCCGGCTCGTCCTATGACCGCGAACCCAATTAGAAAACCTCCTAACATGACCAAACAAGATGCCCAACAATCGTCCGCTAACAAATGCTGCCATTGCTCAAATGTAAAACGGTAGCGTGAAGCAAATGACAACTGTTTCGCTTTCATCATATATAGTTGATGCATACGCTTGATTAGGCCTACTGAGGGAACATCACCAAAATCAATCCAAATAACTTCAAGATCGCCTTCTGCCAGATGTTGCTCACATTTTTTAAATCGAGCTTTTGCATCGCTCTTCATAATCGAAAACCATTTCTGACGGGTTATAGAAAGATCAACGGATAGTACAGTGCGGTGGCCGAGTATCATGTTTACGTCTAAACTCCCGGATGACTCAACCAAATCAGAATACTCGACCCTAGTTTGGATGTAACAGCCACCGAAATTCGGCTTCTTGAGTTTTAGATGTTCAATAACAACGCCCAAATCAGAGATCTTAGTGAACCCTGATAGGCAAATTGGCGTAACATAAAATCCTAAGCTAGGAAAATGCTTAGTAAAATTCGTTGCCGAATCTTGAAGAATATAAGGGCTGGGTTGATCAGCCCTCAGTAGCTTTTGTGGAGCGATATTAATGAACTTCGCGAACCCATCGCTTGCAAAGCAGAAGTTCATCCTTGATCACTTTTGTAAAACCGGAGGTCATCTGGTTGGTAAAAATCTTCAACACACTTTGGCACCCTAGCGTTCAGACCGAGTACTTGCTTAATATATTCCGTTTTTAATTCGACTTTGGAGTCGCCAAAATATTCTGCGTAATCTAACTGTTGCTTTATGAACGGCTTTGAAAAAAAGGGAGTTAACGCTCGACGACGCCTCGTCCGACTATTATTTTCCCCCGCCGCATGCCAAACATTTCCATGGAATACAATAACATCACCAGCAGACCCAGCAACCGATGTCGCATCCCTTTTAAACAACTCGGCCGAAGGCTTTTCTTTCATCATGTGGGACCCGCCGAGTATTAGTGTCGGACCGTTATCCTCATCAAAATCATCTAGTAAAACTAGGGTGTTTATCCAAAGATTGCAGGCGCCATCAAACGATCGAACGTCACGATGTATCTTCTGCGTATAGGTATCTGCACCGTAGGTTATTTCAGAAATTCCCATCGTGTTGAGGATATAGGGGCCATTAAAAAAATCTTGTAAAAAATTTCGGAGCGGATTTACTTCCAACAACTCAAGGAGAGAGGGCATATTTATAATATTATGGTGAGTGGTATTCTTTGTAGCCGAAAATATCCCTTTGCTGCGCTGGATACTTTCATAGTACGGACGAATATTATCCCATTCCTCGCAAATTCTGTTTATAAGATGTAAGTCAAAACAACGGTCGACCTTAAACCAACCTTTGTTCTCCAATTCGAGAATGCTATGGGTGACCTCAACAGCTAACATCTTTTTATTCCCAAAATATTTCTAAGCCAATTCAGCATAGTAAAAATGTCGCTCCAAACCATTTAATTCATCACTATACTCACCAATAAAGTTAACGGTTTTGCCAATCATGATACCCAGGTTATTTATTGAGTTTTTTCCCCATTTCGGAACCATCACGCTTAAGCATTCATCTTTTAACTGCGAATATTCAGACATTACTCTTATAACATCGAAATTCTCGCCGTACTCTTCTACTGTATCAAGAGCAAAATGTCGTTCACCCATAAATGAAACAAATAACCGCCCGTGTTGTTTTAATTTTGAACTAAGATTCTTCATCGCTTCAAAGAATAATTTCTCATTCGTAACGTAATAAACTGAATTTATACAAAGTACCCAATCGAATTTCTGCTCCTCGAATGGAATTGAGAGAAAATCGCCGACTTCCAATAGGATATCAGGCCAAAACTTACGAAGATTGACTATTTGTTTTTTGGATAGATCGAATCCTGCTATCCGAAATCCAAGGCAAGTTAATAAATTGAAATTTCTACCATTTCCGCATGCCGCATCCAGAATCGTTTTCCCTTCAAAATGATATTGGTGACCAAATCGTACGGGTCGGGATGAGCAAAGATATCTCACGAGGAAAGATTCTGGCAAAGATGTGGGGCGATACTCTAATTTATCATTATATTTCGACCAGAGATCGGCGTCTGAGTTCATCGTCTCGTCCTTCGAGCTTTAGGCTACCTGTCAATCTCATTATAGAATGGAAGAAGAGAAACGATGTTCTCGTAAAACTTATTATTTTTTATATCGCGCATTTCTCTTTCCTCGAGGACTTCGCGAGGCCTTAAGCTTATTTTGTCTCCTTGCCTGCCGCTGGCTCCACTCAACTTAACTTTTTCAATATCTGTGGATGCGAGGTCTTTTACATTTATTTGCACGAGAGCACAGCTTAAGCTCAAAAGATCAGATGGGTTTTTACAAAAAGCCTCATAGGTGGTGAATTTTGCATCGCGTTTGGAGTAGTATTCCACGAAACACAGGTATCTTTTCATGAACTCTGCAGCCGGATTTTTCGACTTAAGCCACTGAGCCCAATCGGCATTTTTTCGAAATGATAAATAGTTATCAATCGGATTTCTAATCACAACTAATTCAGAGAATCGTTTTAGCTTCGAATTCATAAGGATCCGAGCACCAACGTCATCGAGCAGGGGTTTATCTTGAGTAAAGTTCGGATGATGCCACCCGCGTAATACGAGAGGTCTACTGTAAAACTCTGCCAACTCAAGAGATAACTCGATTTCCGCGAGAAACGAACGTTGTTTGAATAAACGGAGATCTAGGGATGTGCCAAATTCATCTTCTAGACGAGTAATCAAAACATCTGAGAACTTATTTGGACAAAAAGTGTTTGATGGGCGATTTACGTAAGGATGTATTTCGCTATTTAGCAGCCATCCACTTGCTACAAAGTATCGAGCCACTATTGTACCCCCTGAAGCGGGAAGCATGTTCAAACTAAGCATTCGTTTCATTTTTCCCCACCAACAGCCATTAAATTTCTAAACTCGACAGCTTTTTTTATCATTTTAGGGGATTCTTTGATTTGTTCCCAATCAAACTCAGTCTGCGTTGGGAGTGTTTTTATATCAAATGCGTTTGTTTTGACTGAATGCTGACCGGAGCCATCAAAACCATTATTTTTTGTCAATGATACACTAGGGGTGATAACACTAAGCCGATTGAGAAGGCAATAAACCCAGACACTAACATCTCCAGCATCGAGCACCCCGAAGCAGGTGCCACGTATCATATTCCAAACATCAGGACCGAGGTTGTCGTTTATTTCATCGCGAAAGTGATCAATCAAAAGCCTGTAGTCTTGTATTGAAGGCCATTGGATTTGCTTCCAGTGATAACCAATATGACCTACTCCCCACCCATGGAAACGTTTCATAAGAATCGGACTGATGCTTCCATCTTTTGTTTGCGTAGGAAGCGGAGGCATGTAGCCGTTCACTCCCAAAATCTTATGAGGATTTTTTAGTGCTTGAGAAATACCCTCCGTCGCAAACTCGAGAAATCCAGGCGCAACTTCCAAATCGTCTTCTAGAAAAATACAGGAATCTGCCACCTCTATCGCAGAAGAACCAAATGAGCGTGCATTGATACCGACCCCATAGTTTGATTCTCGTTCGACAAAATGGATAGCTGTTTGATGCCTCATCTGGGCAATCCGAATCTTTAGATTCTCCTGCTCTTTCTTATCATGGACCGTCGTTGGGTGAGCATCTTGGACTACGAAAATATCATATTCATCAACATTTTTGCTCTTCAAAATAGTTTCAAGCAGGCAATTTAGGTGTGAATATCGATCAAAAAATGAAATCACGATAGGGGGGCGCAATTCTCGAAACCTTTCTTCAACGTAATCCACCGTCCATGACTCAGGCATGAACATACGCTGAGGCCCGCGCTTATCAAATAACATTTAACACCATCCCAGATTTATCGATTTACAAATATGCTCGGTCGCAAAGGAAAAAGAAGCTCAAAGCCATTCGCTTTCATCAGATCACCGCACCTTTAGAGAGCGCCAAATGCTTTACGTCCTCGTGCGCACGAAACTCGGCCTGTGTAGAGGGACAGGAATTATAAACACCTATGATCGCAGGGAGTCTGGCGATGCGGCGCTCTGATTTATAGATTTTTTTCCAAAATTCACTATCGCCTATCGATCGAATCTTCTGTCCATTAAGAAAATAAGTCGGATAATCAATTTCGTTATGAATTGAAGTTTTCCATAGAGTCCCCGGTCCCAATGAGCCTTTTTGCGCCACACCACTGCCCAAAATCTGATTAGGAATTAGTTCAGGTGGCCAAGTCGTAATACGGCGAAACGAACCCAATTTTGAAGTACATTGGAAAACGTTAGGATCTGTAACGCCAACGCCCTCAATGTTAATTAACCACTCGCCTCCAATAATATCGGCGCCACTTTTCTCCAAAGCATTCTCTAATACTTCAAACCCATTAACAACGAACCTATCATCCAAGTTCAAATTACCTACAAATTCGGTATTGCACAAACCAGTCGCTACTCGCCATGCTTCATAAATCGTGACGCATCTATCTAAGACAACGGAATAATTAACAAGGTAATCAGGAACCTTATCATTATCTTCGAATATATAGAGTGGTACTGGTGACGTCCTAATACGCGACACATTTTCATAGTGAACTCTAAGTAGCTCGTATCTGTCTGGATCTTTTGAAAACACCGCACAAAATAACGTGGATTTACTCTTTAACTTTTCATTTGATTGCCTCAAATCAGATTTGATTTTTATTTTTGACTTTTCAAGAAAGAACTGAAGTCTACTTTGCCGACAGTCTAATAACGGTCGGTTATCTTGTCTTAAATGCCCGTCAAAGATCACACAGCTGCCCCAATTTTGCCAACGATCATGAGATAAGCAATTTTCGTGCCGCTAGCTATAAAAGACACTTACCTCGAAAAGCCATCGATTCTAGACAGCATTAGCTGCACACTAATACTTAGTTAGACCCAAACTGTCGAAAAAATCAGGATTCCTAGAACGAGCTATCCTGAAGTCACGATCCCTCAACTCTTGGCTATCCAATGGCATGACTCTGAAATTAATCGTCAATCTTGGCCATTCAGAAAAATTATGTAAGGACCGATGAATCACGGTGGAATTGAAAAGTATAAGATCTCCTGGTTCATAATTGATAACGTCCAGCCTCGCATTCTCAAATTCTTCAATCTGTTCTGGGGGTATTACCGGCCTTATTCTATTTGGATCCCCCTGCTTCACCGCATCATACTTTTGATAGCATAATAACTGACTCGGCGCTTGATTTGCTGCAAAGGCCAATCCTCCAAGATTCTCCTCAGAATTTACTGCAATAGAAGAAGAAACACATGGAATCCACGCAGTAATTGTGTTCAACGTCATTACGTTATACGGATAATCCTGATGCCAATCGAATTGCGTTTCTGAGTGGCGATTGCTATCTATGCGAAAAAGAATCCAATCGGTAGGGATACTTACTAGCTGAGCGTCAAAAATTTTTTGAAATAAATTTGATAAGTCATTAGAAAATATTAACCGATTAAATGCTGGCGTATCTTTCATATTCACCCAGCACTTCATCAAATCATCGAGATAAAGATCGTTAACTTTTATGTCCCAATAATTTGAGACGGGCGCTCTGGTTACTATTGAATAGAGAGTGATAAAGTCATTTACAATATGGTCGATCAACTCGGTATTTATAGTATTTTTCAGGCGTATGACTTGACCATCTCTCAAAAGCTTACCCAGATGAGCGTAGGAGGGCATCCTACTGTTTTCAAAGTCGAAAAGCCTGATCTCGGTCATTTAACCAAAAAACCGCTGGGAGTCACAGTAAACGGATGCTTCTGTATCTGAGGCTCGAGATTTCTAGATGCAAAAAACTCATCTACAGCGTTAGCCTCACCCTCCCACGGTATCAGACCGTATTCGTCAAATACAATCACGCCACCTTTGATGACCCTGTCAAATAACAGTTCCAAACTAAATTTAGTAGGCTCATAAAGATCTAAATCTAAATGAAGAAGCGAAATTCGCAGGCCAGGGTGCTCATGAATAAACTTAGGCAAGGTTTCAAATATATCTCCGTCGACCAGTTCAATTCGCTCAATATTTGGGACTAAGCAGTCTTCATTAAAAAGATCTACGAGTTGCTCCGTGGCATGCTGAGGTGCTTTCCACCCGCCAACTTCCTTACCCGCTTTGTCTCCCTCGAAAATTTTTCCATCTTTCTCTGTAAAACCTTGAAGCCCCTGGAAATGATCAAACCCAAACACTTTTCTCGTTCGATCTCCGGGACAGAACGTTTCCATGAAATGACCCCATGTAAGTAAACTTGTTCCCTTACTGACACCCAACTCGATTATGCATCCCGGTAGATCTATAACATTTTTAAAAAGTTCATAGTGCGAGAGAAAACGAACCACATCACGCCGTCTGATGAATGCCGGGAAATTCATCAGGATATCTTGCAACCCATATTCTGTTGTTTTTGACAGTTGATCCAACTGGTCCCAACGCCTTTGATCACGGGATCTGTAGTTAAACTCTTGCTTATCATGCATATCCATTCGCCCAGAGAAATTATTTGATAACGAAGACCATAACCCATCTCATAAGAGAAGCAAGTTGAATACGTTTTATTCTCATATGATGCGGGGGAACAGCAAAGAATGGAGATCAATTAGGGCATCCGATTGATTGCTAACGACTTAGATTGCCATCATGTTAGATGATAATATTTAGTCCTTAGATCCAATGGCCTAGTCAAAATGTCTCACCAAAAAAGCGAATACAAACAGCAAAATCAGACTCAACAAAATCCTGACAATGAGGCCCTTAGAAAGCTAGACGAGTTATTTCGACAACAACAATTCGAAGCAACGATAGCGAAAGCAAGCGTTTTGTTACAAAAAAATCCTAAGTCCAGCCTTTTATATCTGACTATAGGTATCTGCCATCTAAGACTGCACCAATTCGAATCCGCAAGATCATCGTTTGAGACTGCTGCCCGCCTAGACCCTCGAAAACCTGAAGCTTTTTTTCAATTAGGCTCGGCTAGTCTCCGACTCACGTTGTTTGATGATGCTATCAGCCAATTCGAAACAGCAATCGGGCTCGGTCTAAACTCATTTTCAGTTTACTACCAATTGTCTAAAGCCTGCGAAAAAATAGGTGACTACCCAAATGCGCTACAAGCCATAAAACAAGCAATTCTCGCAGACGCAACAAACTCAGATGCCTTCAATCATCTAGGGACAATTTATCTTTCTCTAGGCGAATGGGCTAGCGCAAAGCCATGCTTCGAGAAAGCGATCCAGTTAAACAAGAATAGTGTCCCGCTGAGCAATCTTGCTGTGACACTGATGATGCTTAATCAATCGGCAGGCGCTATCGAGGTCATCAAGGAATCGTTGCAAATCGACCCATCTGATGCCAATGCGCACAATACTCTTGGCAATATTTACATGGAAAGGGGAGACATTTTGAATGCTCTCGATTGTTTTAACTCAGCAACCACGATCGATCCTGATTTTGCCGAGGCGCATAACCACAAAGGAGGAGCGCTTCTGCGACTTCGACAGATAAAAGACGCCATCAAATCATACGAACGAGCCATCTCCATCAACCCTATGAATATAGAAGCCCTCAATAATCGGAATTTAGCTTTAAATTATGATAATTCATATTCGGATACTCAAATTTTTCAAAAACATAGCGAGTTTGGAAAAATATTCGATCAACCCCTAGCAAGATTCCAACGACAACCCCGGCCCAAAGAAAAACTCCGAATCGGCTACGTGTCCGCTGACTTCCGACAACACTCCGTCAATTATTTTTTTGAGCCGGTGCTACGCAATCACAACAAAACCATCGTCGAAATTTATTGTTATCACAACAGCAATATAGAAGACTCGGTCACCAAGAAACTGAAGGAGTTTGCGGATCATTGGCGGCCCATAAAAAATCTCTCTGACGAGCAAGCGGCACAATTAATCACTGATGATGAGATTGATGTACTAGTCGACCTGTCCGGACACACTAATGGCAGTCGGTTAGCAGTATTCGGGTTAAAGCCCGCACCAATACAATGCACGTGGCTCGGTTATCCCAACACTACAGGTCTAACGACAATCGACTACCGTCTGACCGACGAACTTACCGACCCCTCAGATGCACCAGATGTAAATTATACGGAAACACTGTACAGGATAGACGGCGGCTTCTCTTGCTATCAGGGGGATCATGCGGCGGAGCCGGCGAACAAAATTGGGGGCTCAAAACCATCTCCTAACATCACGTTTGGCTGTTTTAACAACCTCATTAAGGTAACTAATGAGGTTATCGGTGTGTGGTCGAAGATTCTTCACGAGGTCCCTCGCTCGCGGCTCATTTTGAAGACAGGTTTATCCGGAGCCAACGATCTGATTTCACCTCTAATCGACGAATTCTCGAGTCTAGGAATCCACCCAGAAAGGATCATTATAAAAGATAGGATTGAGGACTGGGCCGAACACATAAAACTATATAACGAGATCGATATAGGCCTAGATCCCTTTCCTTACAATGGAACAACTACCACCTGTGAAGCACTCTGGGTAGGCATCCCGGTGATTGTCTTAGCTGGAAAAAAACATGCGAGCCGAGTGGGCCACAGCCTCGTTACCCAGATCGGTTATCCGGAACTCAGCGCTCAAAATATCGACGAGTATGTAACAATCGCGCGTGAGCTTGCTATGGATCCGAATCGGCTAACCCAACTTAACAAAGATTTACGTCCTCGCATGCTAGCGTCAAACTTATGCGATCACGACGGGTTTACGCGGAAACTTGAAATGACTTATCTCGAGATGTGGAAAAGACAGTCGGACAAATAGCCGGTTAAAACATGTTCTGAGGTAGACTACAGGAGCAACGAGCCCCTACGTTTTTGGATGTGTAAGTTGTTACCCAATATTTTAGAACACTTAGGGTGATATTTGTCACGTATGGCAAGCTCCGTTTCTAGATGAAAGACCCGTTGCAATCCACCGCTTCAAAATTCTCAAAAATCCATTGCATATTTCCAAGCCGGTTAGATCTGAAAATGAATCCATGCAGATTGTGTGTATTGGCAGTTGTTTGAATTAGCCAGCAACCAAAATGTGAAAAACTTTCTGGGCCTGAGAGGTCTACTGGAGTTCGGGCTGGGGGCAATGGTAAATTTTAGGTGATCGAGCAAAATCTCTGTGCTCTATAGTTAAAAAGTTGGTGGTAAAGTGCGAGGACTGAGGGAATGCAAAAGATCTTGCCATCATATCTTGTAAAAGCTCTCTTTTGGTTTTACGCACCCTACATGTATTGACTTGACGATGAGAAACATATGTCGATTTCAAATGGCCTTTTTCGAAGTAAAAATAGATTTGATGCTTTAGAACAAGAAAAAGCTATTGAAATAATAAAGCAACAAGCAGATTCCGTATTTGTAGGTGACGAGATGCTTGTTGCTAACAGAAATATGCATTTTTTTGAAGATCCTGACTTCTCTAATCTGTTGTGCATACTCGCTCAACACCCCCACTATCAAGGTATGGCTTGGAGACTGCATATACTTTGCTGGGCAGTAAGCATGTCTCTCCGCGTAAATGGTTGCTTGATGGAGTGTGGCGTATTTCGGGGCTTCAAATCTCTCTTTATTGTGAAATATTTTGGAGACCGCTTGCGTGATCGCACATTTTATCTATGCGACACTTTTGATGGAATTGACGAGTCACTCAACGAAGGTTCGCCTATATCTAAGCAAGAACATCGTAAAGTCAGGCTATATGACTTCGTTGTACACCGATTTAGTGAGTTTAGTAATGTCTCCGTTGTACGAGGCTCCGTGCCTGACTCATTAAGCAACTTAAAAATTACCGAATTAGCATTTCTTCATTTAGATATGAATTCGTTTAAAGCCGAACTTGGCGCCCTCGAATATCTTTGGGATCGCATTCCGCAAGGAGGAGTAATTGTTCTGGATGATTTCGGCTTTTTGAGTCACCGAGCTCAACTAAAAAATGAATTACCGTGGTTCTCACACAAAGGACAGATAGTGATGGAGCTACCTACAGGTCAAGGACTGGTGATCAAGCAATGATTCAATTTCCTATGTTTAGCACTTCAAAACTAACCTCTTTCAGAAAGCAGATTTATTTTGATAACGGTTTTTTAATCTTTAAAAAATTTTTGCCAAAAAATGTGATTTTAAGAATTCAAGAATTTTGGCGGCATGACCATTCATACCAATTCAGTTCATTTATCAAAAACCGTGATGTTTCCCCAGGATGTAGGGATTACGTATATAATAGGCCAACAGCTGAAGATTTTTCTTACTGCGTTCATCTCTGGAATAAACCGTTTGACGAGGAGCTTCACGAAACGGCATATCGGATTCAAACTTTAAGAAATATATTGGAAGGTAAGCCTTTATATCATGGGCTTCACGAAGCTACTGGAAAATATTTACAATATAGAATATGTAAGACAATTTCAGAAGGTCAAGCCGTATATAAACACGCAGATTTTATGGAAGAAACCCGAGCGGATCCAGCTGGCAATCACAGCTTTGATCCTATTCGATTACAGGCGACCCTTTTTTTATCCGACTATGGCAACCACTATGATAACGGTGGATTTTTTCTCTATGACTCTACAGATCAAGAAAAGCAGCTTTTTGGAAAAGATATACCTGTTAACGCGGGCGATCTTGTGTTTTGGAGATACAGTTTAAGTCATGAGATATCAGGTGTAACCGCGCTAGATAGGAGCTTAGGTTTTTTACGTGTTATCTATCCTCTATTTGACCTAAAAGAGCCAACGTGATGAAAACCCCTCCGAGCAAACACCCAGATCTAAGCTCTTTGCTAGACCGTCATACCTCTCATGGACTGCTTCCCTGTGTCAACGTTCTAAATCACTTTGCTTTTGAGCAAGACTTTAAAAAACTATTCAATAATCTGAAGATAGACGTAAAGTTACCCGGCCTAATTATTGGCGGTCGAACTTTTCCTGAAGCAATGAATTTTTGCGATAATTTTCTGTTATTTGATGATAGAGAACGTTTCTTAGAGTACAACCTAAAATTTAATCGCAATAGGTTTACAGTCTCATTATCTTCGAACCATATTGCAGAGTCGCAGATTATATTCATATATGCCGAATATATCGCCGAAGTAACAAAACTTTCCCCTTTAATCTCGGAAATAAATTCACTCATTGACAGTAATATAAGATTTTTTGTGGTGACAAAAAATTGGGATCGCAATAACTCTGCAGGCTTCTCGATTGAAGCTGATGGGGCTCGCGCCAATTGGCCAGCGTATGAGAAATGGTTTGATCATGTACGGAGCCATATGCATCTCGGTATAAAGCAGTATTCTTTTGAAGTAACAAACTTTTTTGATTTAACCTACGAGTACCCACTTTTAGATTCACCCATCACACTTAATGATCAGAGATAAAAATAAAGCGAGCTCTTACAAACCAAAACCGTGATCATAACTCTCTGTCCACCCATAAATTTTCAGGAGGTAGACCGTCTATCCATCTCTGGTGCATTTTCGCGAAGAGCGTCTCAAGATCTGACACATACGTCTCAGGACTAAAGAGCTGACCAGCGCTAAAGTTTTCTCCGAGACATGAACGAAGGCGACACCGGCTTGCCTCGTCTTTAGCCAGCTCCACGGCGAGCCGTACGTAGTGTTCTTCGCTCGTAGCCACGGTTTCCGGTGTCCCCATCGCATGGACAAGGCTGCTCGCGACACGGGCGGCAAACTGCTGTCCTGGCAGGGTAATGACCGGAAGCGAGGCCCTCAGAGCGTCGCTCGCGGACGTGTGGGCATTGACATTGAGCGTGTCCAGAAAAAGATCCGCCAGTAGATGCCGCGACAGATGCTGTCGATGGTCGGCATTTTTGGTGAAAATCAGTCGTTCCTTTTGAATCCCGAACTCTTCAAAGGCACTCACAATATTCGACTCCGCCCACTGGTTTGACCGAAGCAACCAGGCCACGCCATTGGGCACCTCACGCAGTATCTGGGACCAGACACGGATCTCTCTGGGGGTGATTTTGTAGTTTTGATTAAAACAACAAAACACAACGGCGTCTTCCGGAAGTCCCTGACTATCGCGGGTCGGTGACATCTTGTGGTCGATGAGGAAATCGTCGTTTGGCTGATAGCAGTGCGGTAGCCGTGCAATTTTTTCAGAATAGTACTGGGCTAGCCGGTCGGGTATCACGACATCGTCCGCCACGATATAGTCCATCCAGTCGGCTCCAACAGAGCCCGGATAACCGAGGTAGTTGACCTGCACGGGAGCCAATCGATGGGCAAACATTGAGCAGCGCGATCCCTCGGTAAAACCCTTCAGGTCAACAGCGATATCGAGACGGTCATGACGAGATAATTCAGCCACCTCAGCGTCGCTCAGTTTAGAGATATCTCGTACCAAGATGTTAGGACCGACAAGCCCATGGATGGCCCCCGGATCCTCTAGCCCAGTATAGTCGTACAGAATAATCTCAAATCTCGACCGATCATGAAGACCGAGGACCCGGTTGAATAAAAACATTGTCGCGTGCGGCTTAAAATCAGAGGAAAAGTACCCGACCCGTATCCTGCCATCAGAAACAGGTTCCGCGGACACATCGGCGAGTTGCTCTGGAGGTTTGACGTAATGACGGAGAAAGCCCTGGGACCTAAGAAGCTGCCGCTGTGGGTGATCCTCGACCGTCAAGAACGCGAACGGTAAGACACCTCGCTCCGCCTGTATTGTCTCGCGAACTAGTGGGTCGTCATACACATCAAAATCACACACCAAAGTTCTGGCCTGGATCAGGTGAGACCATGCCAGCACATAGTCAGGCTGTATCTCCAGGGCTTTCTGAAAATTCATGATGGCACGGTCAAGCCGGCTCGTTTTTAATTGAGCCAGCCCCAGATTATTGAAGACGCCAGCATCATGAGGGTCTAGTTCGACCGCTCGCTGGAGGCAAGAAATAGACCGCCGGTGATCTCCTCGGGCGAGAAAGATACGGCCCAGGTTTTTGTATGCCGAGGCACTGTCCCAGCCAACCGTGACACAAGACTCATAAGAACGAATAGCCTGATCTGTGTCACCCACCGCCTCGGACGTGATCGCCAGAGCCATCAGAGTCTGACCGTTGTTGGGAAGGATCTCCAAGGACCGGCGATAGGCCTGAATCGCGTCAGATTGTTCCCCCAGCGCCCGACATGTGTGACCTAACAAATCATAGACCTCAGACTTGTCGGTCCCGCCTTTTATCATCCCGAGACACAACCCCCTCGCCCGATCAAAGACGGCCAAATGATAGAGCGAACGCGCAGCATAAATTTGGGCTGTGTAAACACTCGGATCACGAGCGAGGACCGACTCAAATCTCTTTAATGATTCCTGAAAGTCTTTAAGTCTGTATTCACACAGACCGAGGTTGACGATGAGTCCTAGATCATCCGGATGAAGTTTTTCTTGTTCTAAGTAAATCGCTCTCGCGTCATTAACCCGATCCGCACGCATGCACGCAGACGCCAGCTGCATACGGTTCTCCGGGGTATCCTCCAGCCGACAGAGATCTCTGATCAGTTGGGCGGCGAGCGGCCAATCTTTCGCCTGGATTGCGTCCATGATTTGCTTCTTGAGGTGCAGAAGTTGTTTTGGCATGAGACGGGATCGGCTAGTTTTCCACAAACAAGGTCGCGACTAGGGTATCACCCATACTTATAGTTCAGGCAAAAAAAAGGCCACCGAGAGGTGGCCCTTTAGGTTCGCTCGGGATTATCCCAAGAGCGAGAGGACTAGCTGCGACTGTGCGTTAGCCTGAGCCAGCATCGCTGATCCAGCCTGTTGCATCACCTGCAGTTTAGCCAAGTTAGCCGCTTCAACGGCGTAGTCCGCGTCGAGAATTCTCGAACGTGAGGCCGCTGTATTCTCGACCACGTTGGAGAGGTTATTCACGGTGTGATTTAACCGGTTCTCGATGGCACCAAGCTCACCACGCTGAGAGCTAATGTATTCGATCGCGTTGTCGATCGAGTCAAGAGCACTCAGAGCGTCGCTAGCTGACGATACGCTGATCGAAGACAACACTGCCGCGGTGGCCGTCGCATCGACTCCGTTCGCAGAGCCAGCAGTCATTCCAAGCTGGGCCAGGTCGCTACCCGCAACCGATACCGCGGCCGCTGCGCCGGTGCTACTGGAACTGAACGACCAGTTACCAGTCGCCTCATCGTATGCCGAGGTAACCCCAACACCCGCATCTGAGAGGTCGCTGTTGATCGCAGAAACCACGTCAGACATTGAGGCGATGCCAGCATCTACCCCGGTCCCGCTCAGATTTGAACCGAAAGCGTTCTGCACGATGGTGCCAGAGAGTGACATCGTCGCGTCACCCGCATCATCCATCGCGAACGAAATCGCTCCGTTTGTGTTCGAACCTGTGAAGCTGATGCCTTGGGCAGCGAATGCCGCGTTGGCCTTAGCCTGCAAGTCGGACACAAAATCGTCGAAGCTGGTGTTCGCGTCCTGAGAGAGCGCGAGCCCATACGAGTAGGTATTGCCACCCACCGTGACCGCAAGCGTTACGACACCCGAATCAACCGTCGTATCGATACCGCCGTCCACACGATCATGCGTCCGGTAGCTCGTTGTCGCCGGATCGATACCCAGCTCGTCAAACAGGGCCGTGTTCGCGATCACTGTGTCGGTCTCGGCACCGAAGAAGGCGAAGCCGTTCGTTGCTGTGACTGTTACCTGGCCTGAGAGCTCAATCTTCTTGCCATAATCGCTGGACATGACCAGGCGGGCCAACTGGCCATCCTTCGCGGTCGTTCCCGACGTGGCGTTCGTGTAGTACTCAACCCCCACATTAATCGCGTTCTCACCGCCAAATGACCCGTGCGCGTCGATCTCGTACTGCAACGCAGCCGCGTACGCCTCGAGCGTCGAGTATTCACCGGCATCTACCGTGACCGTGATCGCTGTCGCGTCATCGATTGAGATACCAACCGCGTCATTCGCTGCGGCGACAGTCAGACCAGCCGTCGTGGTGGTTTCAGCTGTGGTTGAACTCTTACCAGAATTCAAGTCATCCGCCGCAAACGCACGCATCCGATTACCTGTCTGGGCACCGTCACCCCACTCACTGGAACCGCCCTCAAAACCACTCAAGGAAGAGGCTAAGATTGTCCGAGAGTTAGCGGTAGTCCCGGACGACTCCGCACTGTAGCTACCGTACTCAATGTTACCGTAGACAGTCTCGGCCAACAGGTTCTCGTTAACCTCGAACGCGGTGGTCGCGCCACTAATGGTGCTCTCGATGAAGGTCACACCAAAGGTACCGTAGGTCCCATCGTTGTTGAAGTCCGCTTCCTGGATCTGCAACACCTGGGCTCCACCGGCCACGTCAAAGTTGAGGCGACCATTCTCGTCCAGGCTGACAGTGACAGCGTCATCACCAGTGAAGTTATCGTCAAACGCTGCCTGCAACGCGGCCACAACTTCCTCACCTGCGACATCGGTCTGATCAGCGACCGCTGCCTGGAGATAAAGCGCCAGATCGATATCAGTCCGTGTGCCACCGTTAACCCGTACGTTGATACCGTAGTGATCGTACTTGAACTCCGTAGTGATATCATCCAAGGCCACAGCGGCAGTGTTCATCGCAAGACCGGTTGCCTTGTTGTCCAGAGTCGCTGTCGCGTCGTCGTCGATCAGATCATTGACAAAGGTTGACGCTGTAGCTGTCCCCGCACTGTTCGAATAAGTGCCCTCTGTCAGCGTAATTGTTCTGGCACCGCCAGCGACACTGAAGGTCAAAAGGCCTTTGTTGTAGTCAAACCCGACCGTGACCGCGTCGTCGCCAGAGAATACCTCATCCAACTCGGCTTGGATCGCGTCGACCAATTCGTAGACGAACATTTGAGACCGATCTTTGACGATACTTGTGTCGTTTAACTTATCGAGGAAATCGACAGTAGTAGCCGTTCCACCGTTGACGGCCGCCTTAAACACCGACAAATTGTCTGTCGATGAAAAATCAGCGGTCGTCGATGACGCGCCACCCTGCCCGATGATGTTTGTCATCGTGGCGTTGGTGGTGATCTCGGCATGAACATAGCTAGAGATAAATGTACCAGCGGCGGCGTTAGCGGCGCCGGCACGAAGAGCGATCGTGTCTTCACGACCATCCACATCGGTGAACTTGATTTCACCGTCAGCACCAACAGACACAGTGACCGCATAAGCACCAGTCAACTTATCGTCTAAAGCGGCCTGAGCGGCTGTTAAAAAGTCAGCCTTTGAAACCTCATCACCATAATAGTTTGTGGTGTCTTCCAGTTGCGCCTCACTGTCATAACCGAGAGCAGCAATCAAGTGATCGGTCAGGTCAATGTCAAGGAAGTTTCCGTCCTTAACACGGATACCGAACACACGAGCAGCATCGGCGGTCAGATCAAGCGTATTACTTTCAAAAGCAATAGTACCCAAGACCCTTGACGTTGCCGGACCATAATCCTCACCAGACACCGTGCCCGAGACAGTCGCCGCTATCGCCTCGACCGTTGGGTTTGTGCTTAGCGTGACCGTGGCAGACGCGCTTTCGTCGCCAATGGTGAGAGAACGGCCGACATAGTCAGCAGCATTCGCGGAACCTGCGGTCGAAACTACCGCAGAAGCAGCCGCCTCACCGAGCCCAGTCGCTGACTCACCCATCGCCGAGGTGGCCATGTTACTAATTCCAAACGCAAGCGTCTGGTCAGCCTGGTCACCAATCTGCAGATCAACAGCATAAGATCCGTCGAGGATTGTCATATTGTTAAACCGAGTAGTACCAGCCACACGATCGATCTCAGCCAGAAGTTGCGCGACTTCGTCGTTCGATGATGAACGGTCTGCATCACTCGACGCTCCGCTTGCCGACTGAACCGCCAGCTCGCGCATGCGCTGTAGCATGTCGGTCACTTCTTGCAAAGCACCCTCAGCCGTCTGCACGATCGAAATACCATCATTCGCGTTACGCACGGCCTGAGTCAGACCACGCACCTGCGAAGTCATGCGTGTTGAAATTGCCAATCCGGCTGCATCATCAGCGGCCGAGTTGATTCGCTGTCCGGACGACAATCTTTCCATCGCCGTGGACAAGCCATTCGTTGTTCCAGCCAGGTTACGCTGAGCATTCAGCGAGCTGACGTTAGTGTTTACAACCAGAGCCATTTTCATATCCCCTTTTTAGGAAAAGTCTTTAGAGACGGCGACCTTTTGCCACCCTTCCGAAAAGAGAATCGGCAAGAATCCGGCAAGCTTTAGCCCAGTGTTAACGAAAACGGCAAAAAATTAAGAAAAACGGCAAACGAAGACCGCCGCGGCAACTTAGCTGGATAGATTTTGCCGACCGGACCCACAACGATAAAACCGCAGCAAAAAGGGAACGCAATAAATTACCCACTCTAAGGAATATCTGCTTCACTAACCGGGGACAGGTTTTGATCAGAATGATCGTAGAAATAGAGAACTAGATGATACCCAAATCAGATGCTGGCGCGTTCGGGTCGGAACAATAAAAAGGGTCAAACAGGCATGGACAACTGTGCGGACGGTATTTAGAGAAGCTGATGGTGATTTTTATTCAGATCCGGTCCTCGAACAGAATGCCACGCATCCTGTCGATATTTTTTACGGCTCTTAATACATCTTCCTGAGGCAGCTGATGAATAATCTCACCAGTCTTCTCGCTCACCACCGTGATCACCGGACGGTTCAACGTTTCGTCGACCGTGAATCGCAGGGACACTGGGTCCTTGCTCAGCGCTTCGTTGAGGACCTCGACGGCTTTTGCTAGATCTTGAACTTTTTCTAGGGCAGACGGAGCCTCAACCGGACGAGCCGTGGCTGTCTCCAGTTCTTTTGCCTTGGCTTTGCTCTGGGCCTCGACTGGCGCACCTGTCTGCGCTCCAGAGCCAACGTTTTGAGCTTCCACGATCAGTCTCCCTAAAAAATCACTAGGGCCTTTTCTTAAACAGAATTGTCCCTCTCGTTAGGCTAATCGGCAAGTCTAAATGATTCTTTAATTATTTTTGTTTGTGAAAGGCAGGTTCTCGAGCTGGGTCTTCAGGTACTCGCGCGTGTTGTTCATCTGATCAACCAGGGACTCCATCGCAGCGAACTGTGCGACGTAGCGGGCGCGTATTGTTTCCATCCGGGCGTCCAGATCCTCTAGATCAATCGAAAATTGGGCAGACTTTGCTCGGGCGTTGTCGGTTATTGTCTTGATCGTTCCGCTCGAGGAAATTAGATCACCGATCAGCTTGGACGCATCCCCCGCGAGACCCCGTGAAGCTTCGCCATAGGTTGACTGGTTCTCGGTGTCTGCAGACAGCGCAGACACAATGTCAGAGAAATTTGTCGACAGCGCCGAGGCAAGAGCCGACTCATCGATCTCAAGTGTTCCGTACTGGGTGATCGAGATACCCAAATCAGCGAAATAGTTCATGTCACCAGACGGTGTGCTCGAGACCCCCGTCACCATATCTTTAACCTGGTTACGGATTGATCGGAACGTTGAATCAGCGGACAGCACTCCGGCCAGCTCATCATCCGTGTCATCGCCCGCCGTCTTCAGTGTGTCAAAGACAGTCTGGACATCGTTGTATACCGCGACCAAATTACGGAGCGCCTCCTCAACTGGGGCAACGTTTCGCTCCACAGAGAACGTCCGGGTCGCTGCCGACACATTTTGTAGGCTGATGGTAGTGCCTTCGACGATGTCAGTGATCTGATTGGAGCTTCGCTGAAACGTGATCCCGTCGACCACAACCACCGCGTCCTGAGCAGCAACCAGGCTTGACGAAAAAGCGACATCACCCGCGTCGGTTGTTGCGGTAAAATCGTTATCCTCGCCGGTCTGACCTGTCAAAACGATCTGGAAGGGGCTGGCGCCAGTCCCAAGATCAAAAAGCTGGGCGCTAACGTCGAGGCCCGCTTCGTTAATAGCATCAACGATACCCTGCGGGGTTGGCGAATCAACATCGATGTCTGTGGTCGATCCTGAACCTGCCGGGGACTCGATGGTGACTGTCATCGACGACCCGCCGTTAAGAGACTGGTCGGCAGACGAAAAGTATGACGACCCGGTTGATTGCGCAGAGGCGAGGGTGGTCACAGATATTGTGTGGTTTCCCGGCGCGGTATCAACCGACGCGGAAATCATGAACTCGTCGGTGTACTGGTTATTTACAGAAAACCACTGATAGTCTGACGAGTCTTTGAGGCTGTCAAAAGCAGATTGCAGTGACTGCAGAGAGCTGGTGACGTAGCCGTAGGCCGAAATCTTCGCGTCTGATGCCTCGATTCCTCGATCAATCTGTGACTGCTTTGGCGCCCGCTCGGCCGCGACTAACGCGTCAACGATAGCGGCCGTGTCAAAACCTGACCCGGCACTTAACGCGCTTAGAATATCTGAGCCGGCCATCGAGCACTCTCTTCCTTACTTAGAACTATTTATCGGCTGTTACTGGAGCAACTTGAGCACGTTCTGGGCCGCCGCATTGGCCTGCGCGAGCATAGCGACCGAAGCCTGCTGCAGAACCTGCGCCCTCGCGAGCCGTGTCGACTCGGCAGCGAAGTCGGCGTCCATTACCCGCGACATCGAGGCGGAGGTGTTTTCCGAGATATTCATCAGATTCGCGATCGTTGACTCGAGCCGGTTCGCGACCGCACCCAAGCCACCCCTGACACTGGCCAAGGTCTCGAGAGCGGCATCAACAACCGTCATCGCCAACGAGGCACCTTCTCGGGTCGAGATATCGATCTGCGACACGTAGCGGACCTCTTCTGCCTTGTGGGTGCCGCCACCAATCGCGTCTAGATTACCCGTGAACCCGAGGTCGATTAGGTCGTCCCCAGACAGTGAAATCATACTCGAGGAGTCCGCGGGACCGTCGGTCACCGCAAAACGAATCGTGTCACCGCCCCGGCTGTAGACCGCGGTCATCGGGACATCATTCGCGGCCAGCTGGGCGTTCAATTCAGCAATCACGTCGTCCATTGACCCAAACGTTAGGCCGTCCATGTTGGACGCCGTACCGGAGGCGGTCACTGGCCCACCAAACGCCTCGGTGACACTGGTGCCACTGAACGTGACGTCGTACCCACCGGCGGGCTCAAACGACAGTGAATATGATCGATCGGCGCCCGACGACGCGAACGAGAATCCTTCATCTATAAAGCTCTCGTTAGCGGCGGCCTCTAGATAAGACATGTACGATCCAAAAGAGACCGAACTGTCAGAGGAACCCAGAGTAACCGTTTTCGAGTAAATGGCGCCCGTGACCGTGTCAATCACCTCAATGGTGACCTCATTATCGGTCAGGTTGATCCCGTCAGCGTAGGCACCGGCCTCGATCGATGTGCGGTACCCCGCAGGGCCCACCGGGGCCGCGCCCACGGCCGCTATAGTTATCGGATCACCTGTCACCGTGAGTGATTGGTCCGAAGAACCACCTCCATCGAGGTCGATCGCCGTGCCGGCCGCCGCTAGCACCGCGGTTGAGGCCAGTTGAATCGTGCTTTCGTCCACGACAATTGCGTAGTAAGTGGTGCCGTCAGTTAACCCACCATCAGCGGTCGTGCCATCACTGTATACGACCGCATCGCCGGTGGTTAGGCCATGGTTGTCGAGTGTCACGTAATCTGTTGTGGAGTCGATGCCACCGCCCATGACCCAGGTCTCGGATGACCTTCCGAGCTGAGTGGATTCGTCGGAGCCAACCGACACCGATAGCGTCTGACCCAAAAAGTTACCGAAAAGATCTAACTGGGACCCGTCAGAGCTAGCGAATGACAGCCCCCAAGAGTTGTCTGTTGAGTTTTGGACGGCGGTCGCGGTCACGGTTACGGCTGCGGTCGAACCGATCTGTGTTGATGCATCAATCTGAGCCTGCACCGCAGTGGCAAGAGACTGCATATTCAGGTAGTCCCCTGACGGTATGGTCAGCATGGTCGCGTTGCCGCTGTCTATCGATATGTATAGCTGATCGCCTGTGTCCGCTGTCACCTCAATCGCCGCGATACCGAATGGTTTTACGTAATTTCCATCCTGAGGGTCACCGTTTGCAGCGTTCGCGGTGGAGCCGAGAGTAATCGATCCCCCCGTTCCCGACTGAGACGCCTCAGACGTACCAAACCCATTACCAAGATCGCTCGCGTTCGCGACCGTTCCTGTCAAGGTTTCGGCGAGCCCGCTGGAGACGCCGAGGCCGCGATAGGCGCTGTGTTCAGCGACGACGATCGTCCCAGCCCCACCGGCAACGGTGAGCTTAATCAGGCCCTCGTCGGTGACCGACACGGTGACGGCCTCGTCACCATTAAAGTACACGCTGTCGTCCAGGGCGGCTTGCAATGCTTCCACGAACTGGTCCTCAGTGACCGTGGTAGCCGTAGAGCTTACCCCAGCGTCTGAAAGATAGTCGGCAAGGTCTATGTCATAGAAGCCACCGCCGTTAACGTTGATCGCCAACCGGGTCGCTGCCTCATCGACTGGCCCCGCTGAAATGGAGAGTTTCTTTTCACCCGCGCCGTCAGTTATTTGCTCTCCGGCACCATCCGCCGAGAGCGTGATCGCGGTTCCGGCCAACGCATTAGCAGAGGACGTCGCCAGCTTAATCGTGTCGGCGTCCACAACAATCACATAATAGGTGGTTCCAGACGAAAGCCCCGAATCTGCGCTCGTCGCGTAATAATCGACAGCGTCACCTGTGCTGTAGCCGTGGCCAGTAATCGTGATAGCGCTCGATGAAATGTTCGACGTGGTCCAGGAATTACCGATATCGATGTCCGGAGCACTCGACGCAGCGCTCACGTTCATGGCCAGCGTATGGGTCAGGAACGATGTCCCGCCAACCTGTATGCTATACCCGGCCTCTGAGCCAAAGGTCAGACCCCAGTCACCATTCTCATCAGTTGTTGCCTCAACCGTAATCGGAAAGTCCCCGGTTGACGCAAACGGACTGTTATCAATCGCGGTTTGAACGGCGGTGGCCAGTTCCTCCATCGCGTAGTAGGTGCCCGTCGCTACCTCGATAACGGTCGGTGCACCCTCATTGATCGCGAGAGTGAACGTATCATTGAGTCCCGAGGTAATGACACGATCAGTGATACCCAGTGGATTTACCGGGCCATAGACGCTTGACGCCGCGTCATTGATTGTTTCACCCAAAGTCAGTGAGCCGCCTGTTCCCGACTCAGACGTTGATCCATCGGTTGGGGCAGTATTCGTTATCATGGCGGCCGCAAGACCGTCTCCAACAGCCCGTGTTAGCGTTTCCCCTACACCGTCACCGGTGAAATCCACAGCTGTACCAGCGGACGCATTAGCCGAACTGGACGCGAGTTGAATAGTATTCGCATTCACGACAATCACGTAATAAGTGCCCGCGGCCACAGAGCTGTCCGCAGATGTCGAGGTCAACGCGACTTCATCGCCTGTAGTGAAACTATGCCCGGTGATACTGATTTGATCCGTCGTCGCATCGACATCAGACGCACCGGTCCAGTTTTCCGAGTAGGCTGAGCTATATTTCGAACTCTCGGCAAACGTAATCGTGCCGACGCCGCCCGCAACGGTCAGTGAAATCTGTCCGTAATCGGTTAACGAGACAGTAACAAGCTCGTCACCACTATCAAAGTAGGCGTTGTTTGAAATCGTTGTTTGTAACGCGGCGGCGAAGTGCGCCGCGGTGACTGCATCTCCGCTCTCATATCCCAGATCCGACAACGCGTCTGCGATATCGAGATCCTGTGCGTCGCCACCATTCACGCTTAACGAAAACTGTAGGTCAGCGGATCCTCTCGCCGGGCTAGTTGTTGTATCGATAGTCGTCGCGGTGTAAGAGTTTCGTCTCAACGCGCCAACCTGTTGCCCCGACGGTCCCTGGGTCTGGGTTGTCGCCACAAACTCGAGAGCCGCCACCGGGTTAGTGGCGCCGGTCGCCTCGGTGGGTGGTGGCGCCGCAAGATTAATGGTCTTAGTAACGCCATTCACCATGACATCAAAACTTGCGTCCTGGTAGGCAGCGGGATCGTTGTTTACACCGACCACCGCGAGCGAGGCGCGAGTTCCTTGCAGAACCGTGTTCGACGGATCATCAGAAGAAATCAAAAACGAATCCGGAGCATCGATCGTAATACGTCCACCAATGACGGCAGCCGTCTCGCCATAGGCGCCGGTCATTTCGTAGACCCCGTCGCCGCCAAAATCAATCGTCGAGTCGCCGGTAGTCACATAATCCTCGACCATGATGTCATAACCATCATCCTGGACCATCTTAACGTACTCAACCCCGTTCTCATCGACTTCGATCGTGGCCGAGATGTTGTGCTCCGAGAAACCTCTGTTGATCTCGGCAGCCAAGGACGCTGCCTGCGAGCCAGCCGTGACACCGACCGTAATAACATCTTGGATATCTGGGGCAGATCCAGACGAAATTTTAAAGGAGAATGATCCCAAGCCCCCGATATACACATTGGTCTCCGTAATCGCGGTTGAGTTGACCATGGCTCCTGCCTGATTAATTTTGTCAGACACTACCCTAGCGTTGTCACCTTGCTTAATTGCGACCGTTCTGGGTACCTCATTACCGACCCCTATCACTAACGTCTGTTGATTCACGCCGTTATCGATTTGATCTAGGTCAGCACCCTTTGTTACGAGACCCAGATTGGCTACTGACTGCTGCGTGTACGCGCCGATGCGCTCAGGCCGCAGGTCGCCTATCGTCACCTTGATCTCTTCGTTATTCGACTGGCCGATCTGGAAGTCTGTTTCCACGAACGTTCCGTTCAACAGCAATCCGCCGTTAAACCGCGTGGTGTTCGCGATACGCGAGAGCTCTTCCTGAAGCTGGATCACCTCTTTGTTCAGATTCACGCGGTCAGCATTTGAGGG
>JAYNIS010000005.1:0-2077 GCA_038109325.1 Gammaproteobacteria bacterium
AGCGATGTGAAAGAACTGCGAGCCACGATCAAAGAAATCTTCCAGGCGCTCGATGAGCTGCAAGAAGGCCGGGGCGTTATTGAAAGTCAAATTTCTACCTTCAAAACAATTTTGTCGCCGTCAAATTTGGATAGCAGTTCGCGAGAAATTGCAGACGTTCAAGCCCGTTTGACTGTAGCTGAGGACAGGCTCAACTCTCTCGCCAAGCTTCACAATGGGCGCCACCCGGTGATCGAAAAATGAAAGAACGAATTGCCGTAGATGCCGCTGTTGCGTTCCCGGCGCTGACACTGCCGTGGTGGCTCCAGTTGATCGAGAGCTGGATGCAATTCGGCGTGGTTGCGGTCACGCTGGTCATCGTCATTTACCGGCTGCGCATCGTCATGCGCGAATGGAGGGGAAAATAATGCTCGGACTTGTAGATTCCGTCGTTGGTGTGGCCGGCAAGGTTTTAGATAAGTTCGTTGAGGACAAAGACCTCAAGACAAAACTAAACGCCGAGCTCAAGAGCCAAATGATTGCGCTCGACCTCGCCCAGGCTCAAGCCAACATCGAGCAAGCGAAACACCCCAGCATTTTCGTCTCGGGCGCTCGGCCAGCCATCATGTGGATCTGCGCCTTCGCTCTGGGATGGCAATATATCCTGGCACCCATCGCGAGCTGGGTCATCGTAGTCTGGTATCCGATGGTGACGTTGCCGACGCTACAGACAGAGGAGCTGACGGGCCTGATCATGGCGCTACTTGGTTTGGGCGGGATGAGAACGGCTGAGAAGTGGAAAGGCGTATCCCGAGAAAACATGAAGAGGTCGCCATGATTACTCAGGAACTTATCGACTCGATTAAGCTGGGGGAGGGATTCTCGAGGACGGCGTACCGTTGCAGCTTGGGACATCTTACTATCGGCTACGGCCGTCTCATTGATCCGGAGGTAGCCGGTTCGGGCATCACTGAGGAAGAAGCTGAGGCTCTGCTGATGAGTGACATCGAGCGCTTTGAGGAAGCGGCTGAGCGTGTAGTCGGCAGTGAGGTGTGGAGTTGGCTGAGCCAACGCCGGCGGGACGTGCTGACTGAAATGTGCTTCAACATGGGGCCAAGTAATCTCGCCAAGTTTCAAAACATGATCGCGGCGCTTGAAGTCCAAGACTATGACCTCGCCGCTGCTGAAGCCCTTGACAGCCGATGGGCAAAACAAGTCGGCCAGAGGGCCGAGCGCCTTGCCCGAAGACTTCGTGGATAGCCGGCGCTTTACCGGCGCCCTCTGCGAGCTGCGCCTTGCCCAGTATCTGCTTGAAAATCGCTACTGGGCATTTTCACCGGTGATCAATCACGACTCACCGATTGACATTGTAGCTGTCGGACAGGACGGCGAGGTCTTGCTGCTCGACAGCAAGGCTGACAACAAGCGTGTGAACACAGACCGCTCGAAGCCTTCTCGAATTTATCGACCACGAACAAAGCTTCAAAAAAAATTAGGTGTCCGTATCGCCTACGTCGAGGCAGACGGGACGGTCTCAATTACTGATCATGAGGATTAGATGAGAAACTACAAAGCTGAGTATGCTGCCGAGTCGGTCACACGCAAAGCCAAGCGAGCGTCACGCAATCGAGCGCGCTATAAAATGATGAAGGCCGGCCGAGTGCGGAAGGGTGATGGCAAGCACGTTGACCATCGTAACGGCAACGCGCTTGACAACTCACCTGGGAATCTGAGCATCATGTCTCGAGCTCGTAACCTAGCTCGCAAGCGAAAGTAAAACGACTGTCAGGTTTTCTGCTGACCTCAGCAAAACTTCAGCAAATAGGGGGTCCACTTAGGTCCAGATGGGTACACTACCATCCTCTACAGTCCCCAGGTTTCTGCCAATTTCTGGTAAGTCATTGATATCATTATGGCCCGGAATCAGGCTCATAACCTGAAGGTCGTAGGTTCAAATCCTACCCCCGCAACCAAAGCTGGAAGCCAAAAACGCCGCCCCGCTCGGGGCGGCTTTTTGCGTTTTTCAGCAAAGTTTCAGCAAACTATCTCCAGAAATTGTTTTCAGCAAATTAACCTGACAGTCGTTTTGTGCTTGTAT
>JAYNIS010000005.1:2177-27373 GCA_038109325.1 Gammaproteobacteria bacterium
ATAATCCCAACAGGCCCCGGCTATTAAATTAGCGGGGCCTAAAGGGGTGCCAACAAACAGACAGGAGCACCCTCATGGCAATCGCAATACGCAAAAACAAAAAGACTGGTCGTTATGTTTTGGACCTTCGCGACATAGGTGGCAATGAGCCTACCTTTAGAACAAAACCATTAGCCGAGGAAGCAAAGCGCAAAGCAATCGCTGAGCACGAGAACTCTGGCTACATCAACCCGCGTACCTCGCCCACGTTCGCACGGCTGTGCGATAGTTTCCTCGAGCACTGCGAGGATCGTGTGCGCCGGGACGAGATCGGCAGCGGCGAGGTGACCAACAAGCGCAAGGCCATCGAGCACCTCAAGGGAATGGAGCTCGACGGTCAGCCGCTCGCCAATGCAATCGTCAAGGAATTGCATGCCGGCAAATTGTCTTTGCAGATCGTCCCGCAAATTCAAGAGGGCCGAGCTCACAAGACGGCTCATAACATTTTGGTGATCTTCAAACAGATCTTGTCGTTCGGCGTTTTAGCCGGCGCGGTAAATGTGAACCCTGGCGCTGAATTGTCTTTGCCGAAAAAATCGTCAGCGGTTAGCAAGAAAGCTAAGCGCATTTCGAAAGAGAAGATCGAAGCGATTATTGCGTCAGCTCCGGAGCGCTATCGGTTGCTGTTGAAGTTCGCAGCGTCAACCGGCTTGCGCGCCGGCGAGCTCTGCGTCCTGACGTGGGACAATATCGACTTCGATGAGAAAATTGTGCGTGTCGTTATGGCTCGTAAAAAATGTGGCAAGCTTGGTGATCCAAAATCATACGCTGGATTCCGGGACATCAACTTGTCAGCTACTCTGACACAGGAGCTGCGCGAGTGGAAGATGGCGCAGCCTCAACAGCAACGGTGCCGAAATCTGGTTTTCCCGAGCAGCACAGGCGAGATTGCATCGACCGACAACTGGCGCGAGCGCGGTGTAAAGGTTGGTTGCAAAAATGCTGGCGTCGAGGCAATCACCCTGCACGACTTTCGCCACTATTTTGCCAGTGTTTTATTCTTCGTACTGGATAAGCCCGATGCCACGGTCACGTATCTGATGGGCCATAGTAGCATTGACTTCACTCGAAGGACTTACGCACACTGGATGGAAAACAAGAAACGCGATGCCAAACTCTCCGAAGAGTTTGAAGCGGCGTTTGGTTAGCATGTCTACAGAATTGAAATCATTACCCACAACATCGCCCTCAGATTTGAGCCGTCAAATTGAGCGCAAGCTTAGGATTAAATCCAATGGTGAAATCGGAGTCATGGATTTGTATGATGAGTGCAAGCAAGTGCTCGCGGAACATTCCGATGAGGAATTTCCCTCACTCGATGCCATGATTTCGTTATTGTATAATGAGATTAGTGGGGAGCTGAGCTAGTCAAGCTCAGCCCCCAGCGCGGCATAACCGGCAATATCAACGTAATTATCTTCGGCGTTGGGATTTTGTTTGCTGCGCACAATTTTCAATTCGATCATCATCAAAGCGACATCTTTCGGAGTTACCTCACACCCGAGCAAAGAGCTCCAGCGCTCAGCAATTCTGCTGAAGGTAACCGATGCATCTCCATGCTCTCTGGCGCGTTCTCCGGTGATCAACGCTTTAGCGCGATCTAATACAAAACCCCTGTCAATTTTTCGGTCAGACTCGACGATTGATACTTCGGAACACTTCGGGCAATTGATCGTGGAGTTATCAGACATCACGACATAATGATCGCCGTGGCAGTAATCACACTCCGACATTCTCGCCACGCATCTTTTGAATTTGCGCAGCCGGCACGTAGTAGCTTGATCGGTGCGGCAGTGCTTTGAGCTGACCATCTTCAATCAGGCGCCTCACAATTCGGCGCTTGCTTTGGGTGTTTTCGCCAAACAGCTCGAGAGCCGTTTCGCTCACAGTCAACAAGATGCCCTTCATCGGTGATACTCACTGATCGAGATTGTCAGCCCATTCCAACAACTATCGACTAGCGCGCAGCCTACCCACGTCCATAAATAAAAGGCGCCAGCGACGGTAACCGCGGCGACTATTCCGTATGAAATTTCTTTTGCGTCCATGAGACACTCCTCTAGCTAGTACAAAGAGTGTCCGGTCTAGTACATAAAATGTACTTTCGTCAACTAAGTTATGAACGCACCCTGGACAAAGTGAATTGCCTCAACCGCATCTTTATCAAGCTCGATGCGCTTGTCCGGGTTGAGTTGCTCGAGCACTACCTTGTCATCTGACGCAGAGATGTAGCGCTTAATCATAGCGTGATGCCCATCGTCATCATGGGTTTGAATGACCACATAATCATTACGACGAATCGGTCGCGCCGGGTTCACGTAAACGATCTCGCCGGCGTAGTAGCGCGGTTCCATCGATTCGCCAGTTACATACACACAGTATGCGTTCGGTGAAGATTTAAGGAAGCCCGGTCGATCTAGGTGATCTATCGCGTAGCTCATGTCGGATATGTCAGACCCCACGCCGCCCTGTGCGGTGCCGTATAGTGGCAGCTTCGATTGCTTGCCTGGATCGTCAGAGCCGCCGAGACCCATGACATGCTCAACGCTTACGCCAAAGATCTCCGCTATCTGCGCGGCGAGGTCCGCTTTCAGCGGCGTTTCACCGCGGATGTATCTGCGAGCCTTGTGTGGATCAATGCCAAGGCGCTGAGCTAACTCAGTCCCTGTCATGCGCGCATTCTGAGTTAACTCAGCAATGCGGTTTTTGATAACCATCTTCATCCCCTGATCGGAGTACATAATTTTTTAATTGATTTTTAACACTACAGGTTTTAGTACGGGATGACACGTACAAAAAGTGTACGCCCACATACTAATTAAGGCCGCGACGAATGCTGTTGAAAACATTCCTAAAAGCCAAAGACCTCACATACACCGCGTTCGCAGAGCGCGTTGGCGTAAGCAGGGTCACCGTCATGAAGTGGTCGGAGGGCCGCATCATGCCGCGACCGGCAAATGTCCATGCTGTCTTTGAAGCGACTCAAGGTCAGGTGGCTTTGAACGATCACTACCGGGCGTACGTGCAATACAACGAAGACATCGTTGCATGATCACATTGTTGCTGCCCTACCCCCCAAGCGTCAATCGCCTGTGGCGGTTTAGCGGACCCCGCATGTATCGGACGAAGGTGTACGCCGAGTGGGCTGACGAAGCCTCGCGCATTTTGCGGTCACAAACCACACCCGCCAAACCTATCGACTATCCCATCGCAATAGAGCTGGCCGTTGGGCGCCCGGACAAGCGCAAGCGAGATATCGATAACGTGAATAAGGCGGTGCTCGATCTACTCGAGGCAATCCAAGTGGTTGAGAACGATCACTACATCCATGACCTGCGCAGCTATTGGAGCGACGAGGTCAGTGGGGTGCAGGTGATGATCAAAGATTTTGAAGAGTCGAAGCAGAGCAGATTGTTAACCAACTAAAGGAGCAGATTATGGTATCGCTAAAAGATGTGGTCGTTGGGGCCGCAACTAAATCACCAAGGGTGTTAGCCTACGGGCCGCCGGGAGTCGGTAAAACGACATTCGGGGCAAGCGCGCCCAAGCCTATCTTTATCCAGACTGAAGACGGCGCAGACATTGTCGGAGCTGATCGGCTGCCACGTCCGGACACGTACGCGGATGTAGAAGCGCAGCTCGAACTGATCATCAACGAGAATCACGATTACTCAACATTGGTAATCGACTCTCTCGATTGGCTCGAGCCGCTTGTCTACAAGCATGTTTGTGAGGCGCACAAGTGGAAGCACATTGAAGATCCAGGCTATGGCAAAGGCTACCAGATAGCTGGCGATGTATGGCGGCGGTTTGTGTCTTGCATCAATGCGGTTCGCGATCAGAAAAATATGATCGTGATCATCCTGGCCCATAGCCAAGTCAAAAGATTTGAAGACCCGGACTCGGAGCCATACGACCGATACGAGATCAAGACGCATAAGAATGCTTCCGCGGTAATGATGGAGCATTGCGATCTGATCGGGTTCTGCACTTACCAAACAACCGTCAAACAAACCGATACGGGGTTCGGCCGGAAGCGAACCCGAGCGATGAGCACGGGCGAGCGTGTGATCAAGACACAGGCCGCGCCAGCCTTCATCGCTAAGTCCCGTTATCCGATACCGGCAGAGCTGCCGCTGGATTGGAATGCACTCGAGGCAGCAATTTTCAGCAAGGAGTAGAAAACATGGTTGCACTTAATCACGAGGTCACCGCGCCAAGCGATGACACACTAGATAACAAATATGATCCCGTTCCACCCGGCTCATATGTTGCCGAGATCGATGATGTTCAAGTTGTCGAGTCGAAAAAACAACCCGGCAATCAGTACTTACAGCTTGTATGGAAACTCGAGAGCGGACGGCTGGTCTGGGATCGAATTTATGTCTGGTATAAAGATAAAACTACGGCCTCGATAGCAAAGGAGCGCCTTAGCGATTTAGGCCGTGCTCTTGGAATGACGACCATCGCTGACACTGATCACCTGTATCATAAGCAAGCGACACTCGAGATCGACATCCAAACGAACAACCCACAGTACAACGAGGTCACGGGTTACAGCCCCGCCAACGCCCCGGCTGTAGCGCCGGCTGTCGCAGCTCAATCTTACGAAGCAGCTCCAGCACCAGCGCCAGCGCAGACAGAAGCACCCCTGCAACCAACTGCGCCGGCAACTGATGCCAGACCCTGGAATGCTTAACAAACCAAGGGCGGGGCATAGCCTCGCCCTCTCTTTTTCTATGAGGCACGTATGATGGTCAAGCTAGACCTAAAGAGAGACCCCACACTTGAGGCGGCCGACAGCGCACTTGAAGCGATTGAGATCCGGCAAGCCAACCGCACTTACTTGGGTATCAGTGGTATCGGCGACTGTGCGCGCAAATCTTACTACCGGCTGCACATGGTCGAGGAAGAGCCGTTCGGAGCTGACACACTTAAGAATTTTGCGGACGGCCACCGCACTGAAGACCTTGTGATCGAGCGCATCAGAAGAGTTCCGGGCATCACACTAATCGATCGCGATCCTGAGACCGGCAAGCAGCTCGAGGTTGCGGATATCAACGGACATTTCCTGGGCCATCTCGATGGCGAGATCTTGGGGCTGATACAGGCGCCAAAGACCTGGCATGTGTTCGAGGTCAAATGCACAAATGACCAAGGGTTCGCGAAGTTCTGCAAGTTAAAAGATGATATCGGCGACGAGAAACAAGTGCTTAAGGCGTGGAACGAGGTCTACTACGCCCAAGCTCAATGCTACATGCACTATCGCGGTCACAAACGTCACTACATGGTAGTGGCTTCAGCCGGTGGGCGCCGATGGGAGTCGATCAGAACGAACTACAGTCGCAAGGCGGCAGAGTGGTACGTTGATCGAGCGCGTCAAATTATTGAAGAGCCGCATATCATGCCGGCTCGGATTAGCGACAACCCTGGCAATTGGGTCTGCAAACAGTTTTGCGGATTTCACTCTGTCTGTCATGAGGGCGCCACTCCGACTAGGACGTGCCGCACATGTTGTTGGTCCGAGGCGGTTGAACATGGCGATTGGTTTTGCCACAGGCACCAGAAAATTCTCTCGACAAGTGAACAGCGAGCTGGCTGCCCGGACCAACGGTTTCGGGGCGCGTATGTCCCCGGCATCGTTTTAGAAACCAACGAGACAACAAACACTGTGATCTATCGGCTCAATAATGGCGAGCGATGGGAAGACAAAGGAGCACGCGATGACGAATCCATTTCAACTCAATAGCACTGGCAAAAATGAAAACCTTCCGGACGTTCTCGCATCCCTGCGAGCGCGCATCAAAGAACTGAAGGCCGAGGAAAAAGAGACCATCGAGAAGATTAAAGAGGTGGGGAACTGTGTCGGCGCAACGCACGAGGCAATCATCAAAAAGATATCCCGCCGAACGCTCGATACGAGCGCCGTCAAAGAGAAGTACGGCGATGAGCTGGAGCCCTTCTATAAGCTTAGCGATGTCGTCAGCGTAGAGGTCAAACAAATATGAAGCTTTGCCCCGTGTGCAAAAAACCGTCGCGGGGTTTTGGCTTGAGTTGGAGCAATTTACACGCGCCGGAACTTTGGTTTTGCAGCATGCAGCATCAGGGTGCTTGGCGATCGAAAGCAAAAAAAGGAGTTAAGTATCACATGGATTGGAGACCTAACGAAGACAAGCTGATGCTAGAAGCCGGCAAGGTAATGGGACAATACCTCGACTCGATCGGTCGCACGATTACGCCGGGGCTAACCCCGGAGGAATGGCTGCAAGCGCTGCGCTGTTACACACAGGCTTATTGCGAAGGCCGCGGCACGTCCTTTGATGAGCTCAATGACGAGATCCCGTTTTAATTAGAAGACAAGGAGCAGAACCATGACTGAGTTGCACAAAAGACGAAATCAATTGATGAACCAAATGCTCGTACTGGAGCAACGCTTCAAAGAACTTGAAAACGATCAAGCTAAAGCACTCGTTGATGATTACGCACAAAAGCAAGATTTTTCGGAAATCAAAATCCTGATGGATAAATACAATTATAACGCTGAGGACATTGGAAGACTGACAGACCTAACCGCCAACAGGCTCGGAAAAATTTTTCGTGGAGAACTCAACATCAAGGACAGAGATTTGGACGAGCTCGCGAAAATAAATTTAGAATTCAAAAGAGTGGCCGACCAGATCAGGCTGAAAAGTTGTCCGGGAAAAGTCGAGTCGTTGGAGCGGCCTCATTTTATATGTCCATCATGTGGTTCGTCAGACTTCCATGTTATAGCAAGCTCTGACGGCAACAATAAGCGTGTTAAAGGTTATGCCGCGACACTGACTAAGAAAACCCGGAGGCGCGTCTGTCAACAATGCGACAATACTTTTTGGACGTGTGAACTGACGGCAGAAAAATTAGGAGAGTTGGCAGAAAAGGCAGCTCTCTATGATGAAATCGCGTTTCTTATTAATGAAAAATGACAGAAGTGAATATCAGTCCATCAGAGGTCCGGGAACAGGCGCTGCAAAAATTCGGTCACGCAAATTTAAACCAGCGCCTGTCGAACCAGCGCGAGCTTCGGTTCGGCAAGCGCGGCTCGAAGTCTGTCGAGCTGGAGACGGGCGCCTGGTTCGATCACGAGGCCGGCGAGGGTGGTTACTTCTCTGCGCCGGCTGAGGTGGCAGCCGCCGACTACGTGCGCATGATCACACACAAGTATGATTATCACAACGCGAACGGCGAGTTGCACATGCAGGTGTGCCGCTACACGCCGAAAGATTTTAGGCCCCGCCGGCCAGATCCAAACAACCCAGGAAAGTGGATACTCTCGATCAAAGGTATCGAGACGGTGCCGTACCGGCTGCCTGAGATGCTCGAGAGCGACTACGTTGTGATCGTGGAAGGCGAAAAGGATGCCGACCGGCTTGCTGATCTCGGCATCGTCGCAACCACAAACATCAGTGGAGCTGGCAACTGGCAACCAGAGCTGGCGCAGTATTTCAAAGGCAAGCGCGTCTACATTATCCCAGACAACGATCAGGCTGGTCGCGATCGCGTGCCAAAGATTGTCGAGAGCCTGTTCCCGGTCGCGGATCAGATACGTGTTTGCGACATCTGTAGAGACATGCCGGCTAAGTCGGACGTGAGCGACTGGCTTGATCTTAATCTATGTACTGGCAATGAGCTGACGACTAAGGTGCTTGATGCCGGCAAGCTCGTAGAAGATCCGGTCGAAGATGTGATCGATGAGGGCAATGTCTTTGAGCTGCTGGCCGCGGACGACATCCAGGCTTCGCTCGCCACCGATGATTTCGTAGAAGGCGTCCTGATCAGCGGAGCTATGAGCGTATTGTACGGCCCCAGCAATTGCGGCAAGACATTCTTCGCAAGCGATCTCGCCCTGCATGTAGCGTTGGGATGGCGCTGGCGTGATAAAGAGGTCGAGCAAGGCGGTGTCATATACATTGCGGCCGAGGGCGCACATGGCATCAAGAATAGAGTCGCCGCATTTAAAAAGCACCACGGGCTAGTCGAGGGCGTGCCGTTTGCTGTGTTGCCAAGCACAGTCAACATGAGCGATCCCGCCGGCGACATCGACAAGCTGGTAAACACAGTGCGCCTGGCTAAAAACCGTTTCGGCCGGATCGCTCTCGTTGTGGTCGATACCCTGGCGCGGGTGATGACAGGCAACGAGAACACCGCTGAAGATATGGGCGCACTGATCAACAACTGCGACAGGTTGCGGCACGTTACAAACGCGCACGTTATGTTGATCCATCACAGTGGCAAAGCGAAAGAGGCTGGAGCTCGAGGCAGCTCAGCGCTGAGAGCTGCGACTGATACAGAGATTGAGATCGACAAGCATGACATGACTTCGACAGCGACAGTCACCAAGCAACGCGAGCTCGAGATCTCGGGCGTGTTTCATTTTACTCTGGACGTTGTCGAGCTCGGCACTAACCCTCGCGGCAAGTCGGTCACAAGCTGCATCGTCAAAGAAGTAGAGTCGAGCGTAGCGCGCATACGAGATCGAAAGCCGACCGGCAAGCAACAGAAGCTCGTTTATGCGGTTGCCAAACAGCTCTTGGCTGATGGCATCCAACAGCAAGTGTTCGGTGTAGATGGCCCCATTGTTGCCACAATCACTGAAGCTGAGCTCAGGCACAGCTCATACGAACGCATGACGAATGATGCCAAGCACAAATCTACCGCTTTCAATCGAGCCCTCGATGGTCTCGTGGGCGATGAATTCCTCATGAAAAAGGGTGATTTGGTATGGGCAATCTGATGCCGCAAACACCGCAAACACCGCAAACACCGAAAAGCGGTGTCCGTCATTTTGCGGTAATCACACCGCAAACACCGCATATACCTATAGGTATGCGGTATGCGGTGTCCGAATGCGGGGTTGTTTGAGGTGATGTTATGGACATAGCGACTGTGGACGATCTGGCCGGGTTATTTTTTGAGGCAGCTCAGACTGAGAGGAAATTACCTCGAGCATATGATTTGAGGGTGAAGGGTTGCTGGCCCGAGGTCGCGCCAGATCCGCAACTGGCCTACGGCTATCACGCCGCCGAGTACCAGATCGGGCCGGCGACATCTGCGGAGGTGACGAACTACGACAAGGCGCTGAGGCTGACCATGATGCTCGACGATTCAGACCGAAAATTGGTGTGGGCTGTTGCGCATAGTGCTGCCAGGAGAGCCAGAGGGCCGCACTGGGCGCGATTAGGGCGTATGATGGGTGTACATGCCCAAACAGTGAAGAGGCGCTTCGAGAGGGCTATTTTAGGGCTGTGGTACAAAATGTCGTAGCTGGTGTTTACAATGCGTACTAAATTTAGTATAAATTATGTACGTTGAGAGTTTTGTTCTCTGGGTCTGGCTTAGTAAGCCCCTCACCACTCAGAGGACGCAAGAAATTCTCGGCGCATCACCTCCCTGATTACAAACTTATGCCGGCCCTCGTGGCCGGCATCTTTTTGAGATGCAACATTGGCTAAACGTGAACGAATAAAGCGCGCTGTCTTCGACGTGATCTGTCAACGCATGAGCGAAGGAATGTCCTTGGCTAGGATCTGCCGAGAGGACAAGGAGCTGCCATCAGACAGAACGGTGCTGAGGCACATCCAAGAGAATGATGGCGCGTACGAAGCTTACCGGAAAGCACAAGCCATCCGTGCTGAGCGGTTACGTGATGAGATCATTGATCTGATCGAGCTGCCATTGCCCGATGATCCCAAGATGGCATCAGCCGAGGTCAATCGGCGCCGGCTCGAAGCCGACTACAAGGACAAGTTTATTCGGCAGGTCGCATCAAATGGTCTGCGAGCTCGTAAGGATGAAGGTGACGACACGCCTAATGCAATCACGTTGAGCTGGGGTAATGGAACTGTCGAGGTATCTTGACGGGCAATCAGATTGTCCCTGGTGTGGACGTGTGACGCGGTTCGAGTATCAACAATCACACATAATCTGTATCGGTTGTAAGCGTAGTGTCTTGGACTGTTGCGAGGGAGAGGTCGCAAACAACGGATTGTCGGGACACGATGATGGCGCGACTCGCGCGCGCGAGCAGGCGCGAGCAGGTGTGAATGACAATCAATATCAATAAGGCGGGTCAGTCAGGTCAGTAACCTGACGTTCATGCCAATGATTACAACGGCTTAGCTAAAGGTTTCAGCAAGCCGTCAGCAACCAGCGGTCGGTCCGACGAAAACGGCTCGGGTGATTTCATAAAGAGACCCCCCCCACCCCCCCAGGATCGCCCGCCTGTTGTCTATGACGATACGTCCGACGCACAGTCTCAGAGGGTCTCAATGACGAAAACGCTATGGCAAAAACTGTTTCATTGCTCGCAAAACATAAGAGCAAAAAAGGCGGCTTAACCGAAGCCGGCCGTAAATATTACAACCGCAAAACCGGATCTAATCTTAAACGGCCGCAACCCGGCGGGGGGCCGAGAAAAAAATCATTCTGCGCTCGCATGAGCGGCGTCAAAGGCCCCATGAAAGACAGCAAGGGCCGACCAACTAGAAAGGCACTGGCATTACGCCGGTGGAAATGCTGATGGCAAAACCTGGGCTTTACGCGAACATCAACAAACGCCGCAAAGCCGGCACCTCGAGATCGAAAAAGAACACCACGATCAGCGAGAAATCGTATTCGCTGATGAAGAGAGGGTTTCCGAAAAAGAAAAAGTAAGGGTCCAGCAGGAGCATGGCGAAAAATAGAACTGTAAACATCGAGATCCCTTACACACCTCGACCGTTACAACAAAAACTACATGAGCTGATAGACCAGCACCGCTTTACCGTTCTGGTAATGCATCGGCGGTTCGGCAAGACAGTATGTGCGATCAACCACATGATTAAGCGCGCGATACTTGAACCGAAAGATCGACCGAGGCTGGCGTACATCGCTCCGACTCGGGTCCAAGCAAAACTCGTCGCGTGGGATTATCTGAAGCATTACTGCGCGGCGATACCCGATGTCTCATATAACGAAACGGAGCTGCGAGCCGACTTTCCAAATGGAGCGCGGATTCAGTTACTCGGCGCCGAGAATCCATCTTCGCTTCGCGGAATCTATTTGGATTTTGCTTGCGTCGATGAGGTAGCGGATTGCCCGGAAAGTTTGTTTCCGGAAATCTTGAGGCCGGCCTTGAGCGATAGAAAAGGCACCTGCGTCTTTCTGGGGACACCTCGAGGCCACAATTATTTTTTCGATCTGTGGGAAACGGCGGAATCGGCCAATGGCTGGGGCCGAGCCATGTACAAGGCCAGCGAGACGGGGATCGTTGACGCTGACGAGCTCGAGGCTGCCGCCGCCACGATGTCTGAGGATCAGTTCAATCAGGAGTTTGAGTGCAGTTGGGTAGCGAACGTCCCAGGCTCCGTATTTGGCAAAGAGCTACAGAAGGCTAACGACGATGGACGGATTACGGAAGTTCCTTACGACCCTAGCGCGCTGGTCGAAACAAGTTTCGATATCGGCATGCACGATTATACTTCAATTTGGTTCTATCAGCGGGTTGGTCGCTCTATCCATTTCATTGATTATTATCAGTCTCGCGGCGAGGGGCTTCCACATTATGTACAAATGCTGCAAGAGCGGGGTTACCTCTATTCGAGACACAATGGACCGCACGACCTCGAGGTGCGGGAGATTGGTAGTGGAAAAACTCGACGGGAAGTGGCTTACGATCTTGGATTGAACTTCCGGATTGTTCCGCGGCTTCCAGTGCATGATGGGATTCATGCGGCGAGAATGTTGATCCCGATGGCCTGGTTCGATCGAGAGAAGTGCCGGGAAGGGCTCGAGGCTCTTAGATATTATCATTATGCGTACGACGAACGCTCCCGGCGGTTTAGAGACAAGCCGGTGCATTCCTGGGCATCGCATGCCGCGGATTCGTTCCGCTACGCCAGTATTGCAATTGAAAAATTTGATGATCGGACCCGCGCTCCGCAAGTGACGGCCGATAACAACTACAACCCGCTAGAGGTAGCGCTATGAGTTTTTTGATGCCGAAGGTGAAAATGCCGCCTCCGCCGCCAATACCGCCTGTTCCACCGCCGCCGGCCGTCGAGGTTGCGTCAACGAAGGTTCAAGATGACGTGCGTTCCGATTTGAAGCGCCGGAAGGGTTCGGCGGCGTCGATCGCGACGAGCGGTGTGGGTTTAACTACTGAAGAGAAGGTTGCCGGCGCGTCCCTGCTCGGCGGCGCAATGAAAGGATAAGACGATGGGACCAGTAACAGACGTAGTTTCGGACGTTTTCGGTGGCAGCGACACTAGTAGCTCAACGCCGGCAGCGCCAACTGTAACACCCAAGCCGGTTGTGACGCCCCGCAAGGCTGTGCGGGTTGGTGAGAAGGGCGCTGAGAAAAAGAAAAAGCGCGCAGCCATTCGGCGCGGCGTTCCCCGGCGGTTGAGCTCTAGCGTTTTGGGTTCTGTTGCTGGTGAAGAGACGAAAGCGCGACTGGGCGATTAATGGCGACTGAACCTAATGACGTTGCCGTTCAGCTTGCCAAACGGCTAAGCAAGCTCGAGAGCGAGCGCGGGCAGTGGGAGTACCACTGGCAACAGCTCGCCGAGTATATCTTGCCGCGCAAAGCCGACATAAACGTCAAGCGGACTCCGGGCGACAAGCGCATGGAGCTAGTCTTTGATGGCACTGCTATCCATGCCGCTGAGATGTTGTCTGCGTCACTTCATGGCATGCTGACGAATCCCTATTCGCCCTGGTTTGACCTTCGTTATCGCAATGAAGAGATGAACGTCGATGATGAGGCGAAAGAGTATCTTGAGGAAGTAACGGACCAGCTCCACAAGGCGTTCCAGCGCTCGAACTTCTCGGAGCAGATCCACGAGCTTTATATGGATCTCGTGGTGTTCGGCACCGGCGTTTGTTTTATCGAAGCTGACGAAGATTTTGATCTGAGGTTTTCTACCCGGCATATCAAGGAATGCTTCTTGGTCGAGAACCAGCTTGGCCGTGTCGATACGGTTTATCGCAAATTTACGTTGCCAGTCCGAGCGCTTGCGCAGCAATTTGGCGAAGAGAACATTGGCGAAAAGTTCCAACGCAAATTGAAGGCCGAGCCTCATGATGAGGTGACCATTGTCCATGTAGTCATGCCGCGCACAGATCGGGACGCGCAGAAGATTGACGCCAAGAACATGCCGTTCGCGAGTCTGTATTTCGATCCGGATCAAAAGATTGTCCTGGGAGAGAGCGGCTTCCGGGAGATGCCATACGTCACCCCCAGGTTTTTAAAGAGCTCATACGAAAAGGGGTATGGAAGATCCCCCTCGATGACAGCCTTGCCTGACGTGAAAATGATTAACCGCATGTCTGAGGTGACGATCAAAGCGGCACAGAAGCAAGTAGACCCGCCGCTGATGGTTCCGGATGACGGTTTCATCTTGCCGGTGCGCACTCGTCCTGGCGGTTTGAACTTCTATCGATCGGGAACGCGCGATCGTATTGAGCCGTTGCAGATCGGCGCAAATAACCCGCTGGGCTTGAACCTCGAGGAACAGCGCCGGCAAGCTATCCGAGCTGCATACTATGTTGATCAACTCGTGCTCGGTACTGGTCCGCAGATGACGGCAACAGAGGTTGTGCAGCGCACTGAAGAGAAGATGAGGCTGCTGGGTCCGGTCCTGGGTCGTCTCCAAGCCGAGCTGCTACAGCCCATGATCGACCGGGCGTTTAATATCATGGTGCGGCAGAATAGGTTCCCGGCGCCACCGCCAGCAATTGCAGATATGGATATTGAGATCGAGTACGTGTCGCCTCTGGCACGAGCGCAGCGGCAGAACGACCTGCAAGCCATCATGCGCATGTTTGAGATCATGTCGCCGGCAGCATCGATCGATCCATCAGTATTTGATCACGTCGATTTTGATGGCCTTGTTCGTCATCTCTTAGGTGTTCTGCATGTGCCGGCTCGGGTTAGCCAAGGCGAAGCCCAGGTGATGGCGAAGCGCGAACAACGAGCGGAAGCTGAGCAAGCGCAGATGCAACAGATGGAAGCGATGCAAACGGCTGAGGCGCTGGGCGCTGCTGCGCCGGCGATGAAGGTTCTTCAACAAGGAAACCAAGCGGGATTCTAGAACATGGACGAACAGGAGCAACTAGCGGCCCTTGAACAGGACCGCGAAGGATTACGGCTGGCCTATCGCGAGCTGTTTAAAACAGACAACGGTGTGCGGGTTCTCGAGGATCTCAGGGCTCGATGTCATTGTCACGTCCCCTCATTCGATAGTGACCCATATCGGACGGCTTACAATGAGGGGCAACGTACAATCATATTATTCATCGAACAGATGATGAGAGATTTACCACAACAGACAGAAGGAGAGTAAAGGTGGACGAACAGGTAGCGGAGTCGGTTGAACCGGCAGCTCCGTCTGAGGAAGTCTCTGATTTTAGGGCAAGCTTGCCCGAGGACTTACGGGAGCATTCGGCGTTGCAGCCGATACAAGATGTCGAGAACTTAGCTAAGGCATACGTGAATGCCTCCAGCATGATCGGCAAAGACAAAATAGTTTTACCGGGCGAGCATGCGTCCGCGGAAGATTGGGCTGCTGTTTACGATCGGCTTGGCCGGCCGGCGAATGCTGACGGTTATGAGCTAGATGCCGGTGAGCAAGCAGACGCCGGCATGCTCAATTGGTTTACAAACACGGCGCACGAGATTGGGCTTAACAACGCGCAAGCCCAGCAGTTGGTCTCGGCTTACAATGAGATGACGGCTGGTCTGACTGAAAATCCAGACGATGTGATAGAAGCAGCCCAGCAAAATACGCAAGCAGTTCTGCAAAAGGAATACGGAGCGCGGTTCGAAGACAATATCAACAACGCTGGCGCATTGTTGAATGAGTTTGCATCTGAAGAACTAAGCGAGACATTGTTAGCTGATGGTAGTCGCCTTGGTGACAATCCTGATTTCATCAGGGCGTTGGTCAGTATGTCTGAATTCATCAATGAACGTGTGGCTGAAGACGAGTTGATCGGCATAGAAAAGACGCCTGGTCTCATGTCTCCGGATGAAGCGCGTTCAAAGTTGCTAGAAATAGAGCGGATCGATGGTCCGCTTTTCGAGAGAGCTCATCCTCAACACTTAGATTATTTGAGAGAGCGCGATCGACTGTACGGATTTATCTATCGCGATGAAGCCGTGGGGTAGCCCGTAAGGGTCCAAAAGCTGGCGAGCCACGCCGACGATCAATCGTAAATTGAAGACGCGGTCCCGCGAGGGGTAGCCGGTCGCCATTCCTCTTAACTCAACAGCAATGGAAGGATAGACACATGTCTGTTCAAGTGACGACTGCTTTTTCACAGCAGTTTTCTTCGAATGTCTATTTGCTTTCTCAGCAAAAGGGCTCGAAGCTCCGGGGTGCTGTTCGTGAAGAGTCGGTCACCGGCGAAAAGGCGTTTTTCGATCAAATCGGGAAAACTGCCGCAATCGCCAAGACGACTCGGCACGGGGATACCCCCCTGGTTGAGACTCCTCACTCTCGGCGCATGGTCACGATGACCACGTACGAGTGGGCGGATCTCGTGGACGATAGCGATAAAGTAAAAATGTTGATTGATCCGACGAGCTCTTACGCACAGGCTGCGGCCTACGCGATGGGGCGTGCGATTGATGACGAGATCATCGCCGCGGCGACGGGTACGGCCAAAACTGGCAAAGCTGGCAGCACGAGCACCTCTATGCTCGCCGCGAACCAGATTGCCAATGGCGGCACCAACATGACTATCGCTAAGTTGCTAGATGCCAAGAAGATCATGGATGAGGCGGATGTCGATCCTGACAGCCGTCACGTTGTGGTTTCTCCGGCTGCTATTGAATCGCTTCTGAATACGACTGAAGTCAAATCGAGCGATTTCAATACCGTCAAGGCGTTAGCTCAAGGGAGCCTCGATTCCTATCTCGGGTTCAGGTTCCACACTAGCACTCGTCTCGCGCTTTCCGGCAACATCCGCACCTGCTTCGCCTTCCAGGGCGATGCGCTGATGTTGGCGGTCGGCAAAGACGTAACGGCTCGCATCGATGAGCGTTCTGACAAATCTTATTCCACTCAGGTCTACTACTGCATGTCAGTTGGTAGCACCAGAATGGAAGAAGAAAAGGTTGTTCAGATCGACATCGATGAGTCGGCTTAAGGAGGTCTGACAAATGGCTACTGTATATTCAATCCAGAAGACCATCTGGGACCAGGACGATCCTAGCGATTTCGTGGATCCAAACACCAATGGCAAAGTGCGTGTCGCCTATGGCGAATATGAGGCTGCCAGCCTCAGCGCTTCTGACGTTATTGAGATGTTCAACCTGCCGGACAACGCTCGCGTTGTTGGTGGGTATCTCTACAACGATGCCCTTGGCGCTTCGACTACGCTGTCGGTAGGACATGGTGCCTATAACAATGCGGACGGCACCGCTGTTTCGTTGGATGCGGACGAATTCCTCGCCGCGACTTCGACCAGCTCTGCTGGCCGCAACGATATCGCCGCGACCCTCGCTCTGGGTGGTGGTTCTGTCGTTGACGCCGACAAAGATGGATATCCCGTCACGGTGACGCTGGCTGGCGCTTCTGCCACCGGCACCATCGCGCTGATGATGTTCTACGTTGTCGAGTAATTAGATTGGGGGGCTTCGGCCCCCCTTTCTTTTTTAGGAATTAAACATGGCATCTGACGTTGATATTTGTAACTCAGCGCTGAACATGATCGGTGCGTCCAACATCATCGCGTTGACTGAGGACTCGAAAGCCGGCCGCGTTTGCAACCAGCGTTATGAGTTTGTCCGCGACAGCGTGTTCCGGGCTCATCCCTGGAATTGTCTGATAAGACGAACGGCGCTTGCCGTCCTGTCAGATGCGCCGGCGTATGAATTTGCCTATCAGTTTTCTCTGCCGACTGACCCCTATTGTCTTCGAGTTTTAGATGTCGAGGGAGAGGTTGACCAAGGTGTTACGTATGTCATCGAAGGCCGCAAGCTTTTGACTGATGAGGGAACTATTAACCTGCGCTATTTAGCTCGCGTCACTGATGCGAACGAATACGACAGCCTCTTGATAGAAACTATCGCAGCGCGCATGGCGCACGAAATTGCATACACGATGACGAACTCCAACGGGTTCACTGAGAGCCTGTGGAACCTGTACCTGATGAAACTAAGCGAAGCTCGGTTTGCTGATGCCACCGAAGGCACACCCGAGGAGCTTGTATCCGATAACTTCACAACGATACGTCTGTAATGGCTAGAGCGTCTGTAGCGTTTTCTAACTTCACCGCCGGCCGCTTGAGTAGCCGGCTCGATGGAAGAACGGATCTCGCGAAATATTTTAACGGCTGCACAACGCTGACGAATTTCATGGTGCATCCGCATGGCGGTGCCGTGCGCCGGCCGGGAACCTACTTTGTTGCCGAAGTCAAAACGAGCTCGAAGAAAACGCGCCTGATACCTTTCGAGTTTAATACGGACCAAACTTACATCATCGAGCTCGGCGATGCGTATATGCGGTTCTTTACAAACTCAGGTCAGATTGTCGAAGGTGATAAGACGATCACCGGAGCCACACAGGCAAATCCGTGTGTCATTACATCGAGCTCGCACGGCTATCTAGATGGCGAAGAGATAACGATCAGCTCAGTGGGGGGAATGACTGAGCTCAACGGCAAGCGTTATTTGGTAGCCAACAAGACTGCCAATACGTTTGAGCTCACAGATAAAGACGGCGCCAACATCAACAGCACCGGCTTCACAGCTTACACGTCAGGCGGCGTTGCCAATCGTGTCTATGAGATAGCTTCACCATACCTCGAGGCAGAGCTGTTCGACGTTAAGTTTGCGCAGTCCGCGGACACCATGTGGATGGTTCATCCGAATCATTATCCTCGAAAGCTTACGCGCACCGGCAATACATCTTGGACTTTGACTACGGCGCCCATCGAATACGGCCCGATGCAAGATGAGAATACTGAAGATACAACGCTGACGGCATCAGCACGTACGGGCTCGAGCTGCACGGTAACCGCGAGCGCCGATACATTCGTGAGCACTGACGTTGGCCGGCTCATCAAGATGCATGACGGTTGGGTGAAGATCGACACGTACAACAGCGCAACAGAAGTTGTCGGGACTGTGCAAGACAACCTCGAGGGTCGGGCAGAGCTGCTTCCGGAATATACGGCAACAACAATATCTTTTAAGGAAGGCGACCCTAGCGCGACCGGCGCCGAGCACAATGATCGGATTGTTGATAGCGGCAAAAATTTTATAGACCAGGGTTTCCAGATCGGACACACGATCACCGTGTCAGGCACATCATCGAACAACGGAGACTATCTTGTTGTAGATGTGACAGATGACACGATGCTTGTGTCACCATCAGACGACCTAGCCGATGAGAGCGCTGGGAGTAGCTTCACTATTGTAGGCAAGCTCGAAGCGACTGACGAATGGTCGTTGGGTGCGTTCTCAGCAACCACGGGCTATCCGAGCGCTGTATGTTTCTTTGAAGAGCGTTTGGTCTACGCCGGCACAACGGACCAGCCCCAGACTGTTTTCTTTTCTGAGTCCGGGGGCTTCGATCAGTTTGCGGATGGTGCAGACGATGGGGATGCGATGATCTACACAATCGCGTCCAGCCAAGTAAACAAGATCCGTTATCTGTCTCCCGGTCGAGTGCTTATCATAGGCACGAGCGGTGCAGAGTTCGCAGCTCAGGGCTCGAGCGCTCAGGAACCAATTACGCCAACAAGCATACAGATCAAGCGCCAGACGACCTATGGCACGGCTACTGTGTCGCCGGTGCAATCGGGCAACGTAGTTCTGTTCTTGCAGCGAGCTCAGCGTAAGATTCGGGAGCTGGTCTACAATTTTGACGTGGACGGTTACATCGCTCCCGATATGACGTTGTTGGCCGAGGACATTACCGCCGGCGGCATTGTCGATATGGACATGCAGCAAGAGCCTGACAACGTGCTCTGGTGCTGCCGAGCTGACGGCGCGTTTCTAGGCATGACTTATCGGCGCGAGGAGAATGTTGTCGCATGGCACCAACATGATCTGGGCGGTAAGGCTGGCAGTTGCACGGTGACGTTCACCGATTATGCCAATATCGCGACCGGCTCGACGCTCAAATTTACAAAGAGTGATGGGACCACGTACACGTTCACAACTGAAGCCGCCGGTGCCAGCGATCCGGCAGATACAGATTTTGGGTTTCGGCCAAATGCGTCGAACAATACGACCGCGGATAATTTGTTTACGCGGATTGTCGCCAGCTCATCAACCACCGGCCTGACGTGTGAAAACCCGGCGGCTAATGTTGTTACTATTACAGAAACAACCCGCTCCGGAGTGCAGCCGCTGACTGTTGTGTCGAGCGATACAACGCGGATGGCGGTGACCTCAGAGACCAATGCTGTAGCGGAATCAGTAGCAGTCATTCCCGGAGATCTGTCTGAAGATCAAACCTGGGTGCTAACCCAAAAGAACGTCAACGGCACAACGCGGCGGTATGTTGAATATCTGAAGAGCCAGGACTTCAACGGGGTTGCTGATGATGCGTTCTTTGTGGATTGCGGGCTGACATATGACAGCTCAGCAACCACAACGATCACCGGGCTTGATCACCTCGAGGGTTACACGGTTGCCATTTTGGCAGACGGGTCCAGCCATGCTGACAAGCAGGTAAGCTCCGGCAGTATCACGCTCGATCGGTCGGCTGAGAAAGTGCATGTCGGACTGCCATATACATCGACCCTGCGCACCATGCGCATTGAAGGTGGTGCAGTTGATGGTAGCTCGCAAGGAAAGATCAAACGCATACACGATGTGACAGTTCGTTTTTTTGAGACGTTAGGCGCTAAAGTGGGGCCAACGCCGAGTAGCTTAGACCTCATACCATTTCGTTCTAGCGCCGACGAGATGGGTCAGCCGCTTGGGCTATTTACAGGAGACAAGGATCTCGAGTTTCGGGATGGATACACAACGGACGGCCATGTAACTGTTGTCCAAGATCAGCCGTTGCCAATGACGATACTGGGTATCTACGCGAGGCTCGAAACCTTTAATGCATGAGCGATTTCATTATTGAAAAATATAAAGCCGAGCATGGCGAAGCGCTGATTGCTGACGGCGAGGTTCCGTGGACGACAGATGTCGGACAAGCCAAGCTTTTAGAAAAATCCAATTTTTCGGTCACAGTCCTAATAAACGACGACCCGGTTATGTGTTCCGGAATTATCGATTTGTGGGAAGGATGCGGCGAAGGTTGGTTCATAGCAGCCAAGGAGCTGCTTGATTACCCAGTGACGTTATCCCGCGCAACTAAAGAGGTTTTGCACGAGGAAATCGTCAAGACCAACTATCGCCGAGTGCAGGTGAACGTAAGAGCCGACTGGGAAGTGGCAGTTCGGTTTTCTAAATTTTTGGGATTTAAAGAAGAGGGTCTGATGCGAAAGTTTGGACCCGAAGGCGCGGATTATTTACGAATGAGTATAGTTCAATGAACCCTGCTTTGTATGCCGCTGGAGCCGTTGCTGGTGGATTAATGAGCGCAGCCGGCTCTAGCAAGGCTGGATCCGCAGCTCGACAGGTTGCTGAGTACAACGCAAAGATACAAGAGCGCAACGCAAAGGTCTTTGAGCAACAAGCGGAGATGCGGCTAACAGCGCAAGAGCGCGCGAACATACGCTTTGCCGAGCAAGCCAAGCGCATGGTCGAAGGCATGGGTGTCGCCTATCGAAAAAATAATGTGGTCGCGAACACCGGCACTGCGCTCAAGGTGCAAATGATCAGTGCGGCTGAGGCGGATGACGAAATGGCCTACCGCACCTACAACGCCAAGGTCGGTGCTTTGGCGTTAAGAGAACAAGCTTCCGAATCTAGACTGTCTGCCGCCTTAACGCGGCTCGAAGGTAGGTCGCGGCAACAGGCGTATAAGATTCAAGCAACGCAGTCTCTTCTTGGCGGTGCTGGTCAAGCCATTATGAAGTTCTTGTAGGTCAATATGAAAATACCACAAGTTTATAGAGCTCAGACATTGATGACTGAGGATAGTGGCGCTCGCCCGTTTCGTTCTCAGCTAAGTAGCTCGGCGATGGAAGCGCCTGGTTTAGCGGTGGCCGCCGGCGGCAAAGAGCTGCAATCGAATATGCTGAGCTTGTTAGACAAAGAGATTAAAATTAGGCGTGCCTCGAATCAGCTTGCGGCTGAGAACGAATTCAAAAGCAAAATGTATGATCACGAGATCAAGGCATCCAGTATGGATGACCCCGACAGGGCTCGCACATACATTCTTAAAGAGGCAGCAAAGCTACGCCAAAACATGAAAATGCTAACCGACACATTCGATAGCACTACCAAACGTCAAATCGATGCGTCTCTTAGCGGAGAAACAATGTTGATTATGGCGCGCTCTCGAGCTGAGGCGCGCAAGCGCATGGTCTCGGGTCATATTGCAAGCTCGCTCTCTGAAGCAGACGCAATGGCCGCAGAATATGCAACAGCCACACCGGCTAGGCGCGCAATAATTATGGGTAAAATTTTCGGTCAAGTTGGTGGCCCGGATCCAAAGACACAACAAACCTTGGCGCCTGTTGAAGGTATATTCCAACGTCTGGAAGCTATTGGATATTATGACGCGGAACAACGGCGCAAAGTGGAATTAGGCTATAAACAAGAGCTGGCTGAAGGCGATGTAAATCAAGAGCTCCTCGAGGCCAGTGAGGCCGGCGATGCTGGCGCAGCCGAAAAGGTCTACCAAGAGCTGCGCGGCACAAATAAATATAAAGATCTTGCACCCGACCGTCGTCTCCAACTGGCAGAGGAAGCATTGCGTCTGAGTGATCGGCTGATGAAGCGCAAGGTTACTGAGTCAGATCAGCAAATTACGCGAAACAAAAAAGCGATAATCGAGCGTCAAAGAATGACGTATGCGACAACTGCAACAAAAATTGCTGAGCACCGGTCGGACCCTAAAAAGCCATTGCCGAGCATTTCTCAAATTAACAACATGTTGAAAGTAGACGACATCTCGCCCACTCAACATGAACAGTTGATGAATCAATTAAACAATGTCGGCAAAACCGTCCAAGTCGATAACATTTGGATAGGCCAGACAATTAAAAGCATAAACGGCGCAAAGACGCATGAAGATCTCAACAAGATTCAAACTGAGGTTATTGATGCGGTAGGCAAGAAAATAGATACCAGCCAGCTTCAGATGCTGGAAAATCGTATCGCCGGCAAAAGAAATAATACAATAGAACATCAACAGACGGCAGCGTTCGAACGTGTCTTGGAACAATATGTAAAGCAGCAAGGGTTCCTCGATCAGATTTTGCCAGGGGCAGCAACGCGCGGCCAAATTACCCTACAGAATTTTCAAGCCAAGATTGCGGATGGCGGCACAACGCCATTGCAAGCTTTCAAAGAAGCAATCAATTCATTTCGCGCTACGCCAAATTTGCGTCAGATTCCTCAGCCGCTCTACGGCCCACCACCTGGAGATCCTATTCTAGGTCCAGCGAGGGGCGAAGCTGGCATAAAAAATATCGAAGAGTGGACAGCGAGTGATGCCGATTATGCCATTGCTGATGTGCAACGCAGATTTAAAGGCAAGCCCCGCTCCCTAGCAGCTCAACTCGGAACATTATTTTTGATTAAAAAATATCTTGAGTCCCAAAGGGTCAATGATGATGACGCCAGTGCGGCGAGAAGCGATGCTGAGTTTCTGGACAGTCAAAGGGAACAACGCCGATGATGTTGTTTGATGTCAACAATCCGATGTTACCAGAAGAAGTGCAGCAATCGTTGCGCGAAAATTTACAGCTTAAAGATTATCAGCCCGATGCTGTCGATGAAGATGTAGACATTGATCTCGAGAAACACCCATCTGATCGTCCGCACCAAATCACAAGCACGTCACTCGTTAAGGATCAAATGTGGCTGGACTCAGCGCGGACCATCTATGGTTTGTTTGCAGATGGGGAAGATTTCAAAAGAGACGCAAGCGAAATTTCCGATGAGGATGTAGGAGAGTGGGGGCTTGAGCTACTGGGTCAGTTCAATTGGGATCTAAGTGACATGGTAAGCATGGTGTATAAATTGCAAAGCGCTCCTCTAGAGCAGCGTGTTGCATTCTACACCATGATGAACAAATACGACGAGCTTCCAAATTTCACTTGGGATGGCTCAGTGCGAATGCTCAAGGGGATGCTGACAGATTACACAAATTTAATAGGGATTAGCACTCTTGGGGGCGGTTTTCTTGCGAAACAAGTGGCAGCACAAGCCGGCAAACAAGGCATTAGAGCTGCCATGCGAGCAACGCTGCCATTTGGTATTTTAGCCGGTATCGAAGGCGGGCTATTTACCAGCGTCGATGACGCAATACGCCAGTATGTTGCTATGGGTGCGCCGGCTCAAAGTGGGCAGACTGAATTTGATTATGGTCGCAACATTACAGCGGCAGGTGTAGGAACCGTTGCCGGCACCGCGCTGGGAACAGCCGTCCCAATTGTCGTTCCAGCAGCCGTCAAGGCTGGTTATCGGGGCTTCAAGGCGGCGATGGAAGCCATACCCACACCGGCACCCAATACTTTTTTCACCGGGGTGCCAACAGGTGGTTCGGGAAGTGGCATGCGCTCGACAGGTGTACAGCGCGGCCAGCGCGTCAAAAAAGCTTATCGGTTTCGTCCGGGAGAAAAAGACCAACTGGCTGAGGTAGCCAAGAAGGCAAACCTGAGCTCGGCTGAGGTGCAAGCGGAATATAAACGCCTCAAAGAAAGGTATCCGGAAAGCGATGGATGGTCGCCAATTGAGGTGGTCGGTGCCTCAAAAAAGAATGGGGTTATAGAACTCAAAATTAAGGAGCAAGCTTACGACTTTCATAATAAGGGCAATGTCCAGGATCTCTCCGATAAAATGGTATCTGAGGTTGTAGCGCTCAAAAAACGATTTGATGACGGCGATCCTGTAGCTGCCGCAATTTGGGAGCACCGGAAATGGTACTCCGAAATGCGGCAACGGTTGCGCGCCGAGTTCGGTTCGTTCGGTGACGTGTTTGCTGATGTTATTGGTACAACGTCAGCTCAAACCAACGTGCAACAAAACTGGGAGAACGCCATCGAGGTCATGCATCGATTTACGCGAGGCGAGTTTGATGATGCTCTCACTAAGTTAGATGTTTGGTTGAAAAGCGGTAAGCCGCTCGGCAGCGGTAAGGTTGATGGTGATGGTTATGTCGATCACCATTATCGCGTCAGAGCTGATGCTGAGAAGGCTGCTCTTAAAAATGGCGCGAGCGAAAGTGAGGCGGAAGATATCGCGCTCGAGGCCGCGCAGTCTGAGTTTCCGTTGATTGCTAAACGGACAGGTAAGCTGTTTAACGCAAACAGCCCAGCAACCATGATGGCTTTGCTTGATCTGTTTAGAGAAATAACACCGGGTTCAAGTCCAAAGACGCCAAACTTTACGGGCAATCTGATCGGCTTTTCAGATAAGGCAACCATCGATGTCTGGGCAGCGAGAAACCTGCGCAGGTTAGCGGGGATGTCCCGCATAGCGTCTCCCGCTGAAAAAGGTGTCGGCGGTAACATATTGCAAACAACAATGGAGCCCGGTGGCGAGTTCGGTTTCGGCCAAGAAGTTTATCGAGCTGCTACTGCTAAGCTGCGCCAACAAAATATCGATCTTAATGATGATGATTTGCAAGCAGTCGTATGGTTTCTCGAAAAAGAAATCTGGACGAAGAACGGCTGGACAACCCGAGCCGGGGAAGGCGGCAGCCTAGAGACAGAGGCTGACTTTGCCGGCGTGTGGAACCCGGAAGGTGTAAAGCAAGCGCGCAGCACTCTAACGTCTGACCCTGACGCAAAGAACCGGGCTGAGATAGAAGCAAAGCTTGCAGACCCAGAATTAAAGCAAACCTATGATGATGCTGTAGCGGCTAAGGCTGAGCTGGGTGATTTCATCGAGGCCGGCACTTTAGCCAAACAACGCGATTACATTATGCAGTCGGAGGGTATCGAGGATAAAGATGCGGCGGTTGCTCGCGTCAAAGAAATTAAAAAACAAATTAGTTCGTATAATAGTGAAATAAAGAAATACGAGGCGCTGCAACCGCGCCTGGAGAAAAAGA
>JAYNIS010000005.1:27473-31483 GCA_038109325.1 Gammaproteobacteria bacterium
CTTGATACAAGCGAGCCACCTACCGAATAAGGCAACCAAATCTAACTGAAACAACGCCGCTTTTAGCGGCGTTTTTTATTGGGAATTTTCATGGCACTGAATGAAAACGAACAGCTCGGCGGTTCGCTGTTGGGCCGAGGCGGCGTGGAAGCACCGCTTGAAGAGCAGCCCGGTGAGACCCAGGTTGCGATGAGCCGTATCCCGCCAAAACTGGGACGCGTTGGCGCCGATTTTATTGAGAGCCTTCTGGCACCGAAAGATTCTGGCGATGTGCTTCGCAGCGCGCGCCAGAAAATTAAACAAAAACAAAATCAGCAAGAACCACCGCCCGGAGTAGACTCCTCCTCCGGTGGCGGTGAGCCGGCGGCTCCCGACGCTGCTCCTGTCGTAGATGAGCCGCCGGCCGTAATTAAAGAAGGACAGCCGGCTGATCCCCTGAGTGTAGAGCCCCAGCCAGAAAGCGCACCTCAGCCCAAGCCAGACCTTCCTCGTCAATTCATTGTCGATGATCCCTATGAGGGATACATCAAGGTAAATGATGATGACGTGAATTCCGTTATGGAGGCGCCCGCAAACCGTGACGAGCTGCTCGCCGGCGGCCTGTCTGATTTCAATGGTACAAAGCTTCCGGATGAGGCCGGCATACAGGAGCGCATCGAAGCAATCTCGCAAAGATATTCCGGCAAGATTACTGAGGGTAAACGCGACGAGATCTCCAGAGAAGCAACCCGGCAGATGGCTGACCTCGTGGGGATGAACCCGCGGAAGCTGACGGAAGCAATATTGAATCGTAAGTCGGGCCAAGCCATTGAGGTCGAGGGCATGGGCCTAGCCGAGACAATATTGGCTGCGCGTGATTTGCTGGTAAGTGAAATGCGAAAGCTCGACGGGCTGGCTCAGGTTGCCAAGACGGGATCTGAGGAAGACCTGTTGCGGTTCAAATACCAGATGGAGCTGGTCGCCAACTTGCAAGCAAATGTGAAGGGGGCTCAGACCGAAATTGCGCGAGCGCTAGGTCAGTTCAATATCCCGGCGCAAAGTTACCAGGGGCTTCAAGACCCGGTGATGGCGCAACAGTTTGCTATGCAAGCCAGGACTCGAAACTTCAGTCAAATGCTCGAGGAAATGGGTGGCGCGGGAAATATTAGGAGTTTGGCTGAGGCATACACCAAGCTTGATGACCCATCTCAGCGATCAGCATTTACAAGGTTCCGTTGGAGACAAGTTTTCAATGCAGCCTATGAGGTTTGGCAGCATGCTTTGCTTACTAACCCTATCACGCAAACTAAAAACATTATCGGTGGTGTGATCGGTACGTTTGTCATGCCAGTGGCAGAAGGCGTAACGGCTGTAGCGTCTGGTCAAGTGCGCAAGCTTGCCGGCACTGCAACCGACGATGCTTTTACAATGGGCGATCTACAAGCGCGTATGTTCGGCCAAACATTGGCGATGCGTGAAGCCTTTATGAAATCTGCTTCTGCCTTTGCAAACATGGGTAACGATATCGATGGTTTTAAGGTTGAGCGAGCTCGCGAAGGTCGCGCCCCGGCATTTAGTGGCGAGGCGTTCGGGAAAAGTGGCGCGCTTGGCACAACCATTGATTATCTTGGTCATATATTTACCGCTGGCCGCATAAGCTTTAGGACGCTCGAGGCCGGAGATACATTTTTTAAAGTCGTTGCGCAGCGCGCCACTATGTACGAAGAAGCTTTTCGCCGCGGCCGTATGCAGGGGCTCGAGGGCGAGGAGCTGTCAGACTTCATTGCAGAGGCGGTCGTCAACCCGCCGCCTGAGATGCAAGAGAAGGCTATCGCGGTTGCTAAGTATCAAACTTTGCAGACTGACATGGATGATGTTGGTCGCGGCTTGCAAACACTGCAACGGGTTCCGCTTGTGCGTTACGCTGTTCCCTTCTTGAAGACGCCCTACAACGCGGCCAAATACAGCTTCCTTGATAGGTCTCCTCTCGGCGTGTTTTGGGGTGAAACGTCAAACATGTTGAAAGCGGGGGGCAGCCAGAGAGATGAGGCTATTGCGCGTCTCGCAGTTAGCGCCGGCATTGGCGTCACGGTATATCAACTGTGGGGCGAAGGCCGCATCACTGGCGGTGGTCCGACTGATCCCAGGTTGCGCGCTATCTATCGGGCATCTGGTTGGCAACCATACAGCATACGGATAGGCGACGAATACTTTAGTTATGCGGGGATGGAGCCACTCAGCTCAATCTTAGGCGTTGTTGTTGATGGTGCAGAGATAATCACCAATGTCATCGAGGATGATGACGAACTGACATTTAACGATATTGCCGGCGCGGCTGTCGGTGCTACGTTCTACAACGTATCAAACAAAACCTTCATGGAAGGCTTCAGTAATATTGTCGCGTTGACCCAAGACCCGCAACGCTACTCCGGAAAATTTTTTGAGACCTTGGGCACATCATTGGTGCCAAGAGCTGGCGCTTATGTTGAGCGTCTACAAGATCCTGTCGTTAGACATGCACGAGATTACATTGATGAGCTGAAGGCACAAACACCGGGCCTGTCTAAAGATCTTAAACCCCGCGTCGATCTTATGGGCAACGACATACATGCCGGCAACTACAATCCCGATACTGGATCCTATGATCTAGCGGCTGGCGCTGACTTCATCAGCCCGTTCTATCGATCCAAGCTAAAAGACCAAACAGTAATGAAAGCGGCAACCGTTTTAAAAGGGTTGTCGTTGAGTCGAGCTCCGGAAGAATTTACACCCCCAGGATCTGATGAGCCTATAAAATTTACGGATGAAGAAAGATATTTTTTCCATAAGCGAGCTCATTCTCTGGGTTGGTCGAGCGTAACAGCGGCAATCAAAACACCCGATTTCCAAAAGCTGTTAGAGCGCGCTGAAGGCAGCAAAACTCTGCGCGAGCGACTGCGCTTAAAATTGCAGAGCATCTGGATTGATGCCCGCGAGATTGCTTTGGCAGAAACAATCGACCACCCAAAATTCGGTCCCGATATTGCCCGACTCATACGGCTGCGAGCTCAACAACGTGACAAAACATTGACGAAAGAAATGGAAGGTCTCTGATGTCTGTCTCCTCTACCACCACAAAAGTCAGTTACGCTGGCAACGGATCGACAACGACCTTTGCCTATACTTTCAAGATATTTGCCGACGCTGATCTCGAGGTCATCATACGAAGTTCGACCGGGGTTGAGACTACACAGTCTCTCACAACTCATTATACAGTGACGGGCGCCGGCACCGATGCCGGTGGCAACGTAGTCTTTGTATCCGCGCCAGCTTCTGGCGAGACAGTTGTTATTCGTCGCACACTGACGCTGACGCAAGGCACCGACTATGTTGAAAACGATCCCTTTCCGGCGGAGAGCCACGAGAACGCTCTAGATCGTCTAACCTTTATCGCTCAGGGTCTTCAAGAAGAGCTCGATCGTACTCTTAAATATCCTGTCACTGATGCAACGCTCAATTCTGAGCTGACCAGCTCGTTAGTTCGCGCGAACAAATATCTCGGTTTTGATAGCACAGGCGCAGTCGTTCTGGACACGACAGTTGGCAACTGGCGTGGAGCATGGGCAACTAGCACGGCTTATGTTTTGAATGATGTCGTATCAGAGGCCGGCTCGTCTTATATCTGCATTGAAGCGCACACGTCAGGCGGCACGTTTGCTGGCGATAGCGCGAAATGGAACACCGTCGCCGCGAAAGGCGATACTGGCGCTACCGGCGCCACCGGCGCTACCGGAGCGACGGGCGCCACCGGCGCGACAGGCGCGACTGGTCCTACTGGCGCCACCGGACCACAAGGAGATCCCGGTGAAATATCTGGAACGCCCACCACTTCAGTTGACAACTCAATAGCGCGCTGGGACGGCACAGGTGGCAACGCTATTGACGATACAGCCGCCTGGACAATCGACGACAGCGATGTGATGACGGCCGGCGGAAATTTGGTGATGGCCGATTACACGATTCAGCGGGTCAACCTCAAAGACTACGGCGAA
>JAYNIS010000006.1:0-28741 GCA_038109325.1 Gammaproteobacteria bacterium
CGCGAAATCAGATCGATTGCGTCTTGAAGACTGCGCCCATCCACTGTTGCCATAGTTACTCTCGGTCCACTATTGAAAGCGCCATAGTGTACATAACCTCCATTCTTTTTTTATATGCAACATGCAAATGATTTGTGTACACTCACTTAAACCGAAATTTGGAATACGAATGCGCAACTTTATCAATCGCTTAGACGCGATATGTCATCCGTTTCCAGGAACCCATGTTCTTGGCGTAGTTGGCTCCCTTCTTCTGATAGGCACTCTAATATCCTGGCCGACCGTTGGCGAAACGGGCGATCAACCCGACAAAACGATGCCAATTCCCGCGCTTTCAATGTTGACAGGGGTAACGAATGAGCGCGTTGTACCAAATAATCGGTTTGATGTGCGCACTGAACGCGTTCAAAACGGAGACTCATTGTCTCGACTGTTTAATCGACAAAACCTGAAACCGCAGTTACTGCATACGCTTACACAAGCTGAAACAGGTGGTAATCGCGTATCTCAACTGAATGCCGGTCAGACTGTTGAGTTTCGTTACACCAGCGACAACTCACTTGCAGAACTGGCAATCATTCAATCGCCGTTTCATCAGACCGTCGCCATTCATAGTGAGGCCGGATGGAATATTGAACAACGCCATCGAGAGCCTGAAATTTACATCGAGCAAGCTCAAGCAACGATTAATAACTCGCTATTTTTAGCGGGCGCCCGCGCGGGACTTCCTGACAATTTAATTATGGAACTCGCTGACATTTACGGCCATCTGATCGACTTCGTTTATGAAATTCGAGAAGGCGATCGATTTATCGTGACGTTTGAAAAGCGCTATCTCGACGGTGAATTTATTGAATATGGAAACATTCTGGCGGCTGAGTTCGTTAACGCAGGAGAGTCGTTTCTCGCGGTACGTTACACAGACAGTCAAGGTGATACTGGCTACTACGATGAAAACGGAGTCAGCTTAAGAAAAGCCTTCCTGCGTGCACCTCTGAACTTCAGACGGATCAGCTCAAATTTCAAACTGGCCCGAAAGCATCCAATTCTTGGAAAAATGCGAGCCCACAAAGGGACTGACTACGCTGCATCGGCCGGCACACCAATTTATGCCGCCGGTGACGGGAAGATCTCTTTCCGTGGAACCAAAGGCGGCTACGGCCGAACTGTCATCATAAAACACGGCAATAGCATCGAAACTCGCTATGCACATTTGTCGCGTTATGGAAAATACAAGCCCGGGCAAAAAGTGAAGCAAGGCCAAGTGATCGGTTATGTTGGCATGACCGGGCTTGCTACCGGTCCACACCTGCATTACGAATTCATCGTGAGTGGCGTACACAGAAACCCTCGCACGATCCTCGACAAACTACCGAAAGCAAAGACCTTACCAAAGGCTGAAATCGCTCGATTTGAACGCATCGCAGAACCTTTGATTGCATCTCTAGGCGCACAGCGAAGCCATGCTGAACTGGCTTTTCAAAACGTCACCCAGCCCTAAATCACCGCGTACTGCGATTGGGTTGATGAGCGGCACCAGTCTCGACGGACTGGACGCCTGCCTCGTGCGCGAAATACTTGATGGATCGCGCGTTGAAGTCATCAAAACTCTCGAGGCACCTTTCCCTACAGAACTGCAGCGCGGTCTCAAACAGATTATTGAAACCGGCCAAGCGAGCCTTTCCGACTTACTGCGTCTCGAAACTGAATACACCGATGTTGTGATTGAGCAATGTCAGCACTTAATCCAAACGAGTTATAACCCTGTCAGTGTGATCGGCTTTCATGGTCAAACGCTCTGGCACGAGCCTGACATCGGATCAACTTTACAAATTGGGTTCGCTGAGCGGCTTGCGGAAAAAACTGGTGTGCCAGTCGCGCATCAATTTCGGCGCGGTGATATGGCGCGGGGCGGTCAAGGCGCGCCTCTGGCACCTTTATTCCATGAAGTACATTTTTTGAGAGACACAGAAAACGTGGCCGTACTCAATCTCGGCGGTATCGCAAATATCTCACTGCTCTTTCCAGGGAGACCAACGGTGGGATGGGATATAGGACCGGCCAACACATTGGCGGATGGATGGCATCAGATCCATCGTAAACAGCCATTTGATCGTAATGGCGCTTATGCGTCATCGGGATCAGTCAATCAGGAGTTACTCGATGTACTCCTCAATGATCCATACTTCATAAAAGAACCGCCAAAAAGTACGGGGCGAGAGTACTTCACCCCTGCCTGGCTCGACAAAGCGCTTAAAAATCTACCACCGATCGATCCAGCCGACGTGCAGGCAACGCTCAATCAGCTGACAGCAGAACAAGTACACAAAGCTCTACCCGAGAATGTACATATTTTGGTTGTCTGCGGCGGTGGCGTTCACAACACGCACTTGATGGATGTGATCGACGAGACAGTGGATCCTTTGGTGGTCACATCGGATGCCTTTGCTATCGATCCGGATTATGTGGAAGCGGCCTGTTTTGGTTGGTTGGGGCTTCAGTGCTTGGATAACAAACGACTCGGAACCGAGAAGATCACCGGCTCAATAACCCCTGGGGTTTTGGGTTCAATCGTGAACCCAACTAGAGACTAAAGCTCGCTCCGCACCCACACGTGCTTGACGCATTGGGGTTCTCGACAACGAACTGTGATCCCGTCAACGACTCTGAGTAATCAACAGTCGAGCCAACTAAATACTGGTAGGACATACCGTCGACAACGACTTTTATACCATCTTTCATGACTTCAGTATCGTCTTCCTGATGCTCGTCATCGAAACTAAAGCCATACTGAAACCCGGAGCAACCACCGCCCGTCACAAAAACTCGAAGATGAAGGTCTGGATTTCCTTCGCCATCAATCAATTCTTTCACTTTAGAGACAGCCCGCTCAGTTAAGATGATTGGGGTCGGTACAAATACTTCTGCCATAATGCCTCAGGGACTCAATGCATACATTGGAAGCGCTTCAAACTCATCAAGGCCCAGCATCAAATTCATGTTTTGAATTGCTTGTCCAGCCGCACCTTTGACCAAATTATCGATCACACTCGAGATAATCAAGTGCCCAGGCTGCTGCTGATACACACCGATCACACATCGATTCGATCCACGCACCCATCGGGTTTCCGGATGCTCACCATCTGATACCACAGACACTAGGGGCTCATTTTGATATCTGGAGACAAAGATCTCCCGAGCTTCGGCCAACGATAAAGATGTGGAGACATATGCGGTGACTTCAATCCCCCGAATCATCGGGAGTAGGTGTGGCACAAATGTCACAGCGACATCTTGGCCCATCTTAGAGATCTGATGTGTCATTTCTGGCGCGTGGCGATGACCACCTGCAGCGTACGCATGGAAGTTATCCGAGGCTTCAGCAACGATCAGGTCTGTTCGCGCCGAGCGACCCGCTCCAGAAGCGCCACTTTTTCCATCAACAATCACCTGCGAACTTGATAAGGCGCTCGCTTCAACCAATGGCATTAGAGCAAGCGCAGTCGCCGTCGGATAACAACCCGGATTACCCACTAAACGAGCCCCAGCAATTTCTGCCCGGTACTTCTCAGGCAATCCATAGACCGCCTCTTGAATCAAATGAGGTACTCCATGCGGTCCACCATAAGCTGACTCCCAGAGACCCACATCGCTGAATCGAAAGTCAGCGGCCAAATCAATCACGCGCACATTACACTCAAGCAGTGCGCTTGCCTCATGCATGGCGATCTTATTTGGTGTCGCATAAAACACAAGATCACACGCAGACAGTGTATCGATCGAGGGCTCTTCGAAAATCAAATCTCCATAATGTGACAGCCAAGGATACAACGAAGCGACCGTTTTACCCGCCTCAGATCTTGAGGTAAGACAACTGACTTTTACACTCGGATGCGTCGCTAACATTCGCAACAGCTCGACACCCGTATATCCAGTTCCACCAACGATACCAATGCGTTTCAATTGTGATTTCCATCCATCATTCAATTGAGCGCATAATACGCCAAACGAATATAAAAGAGCACTCGATAGGGGAAGTCTATGCAGAGCGGTATCAAAGATACTGGCACCGAATTATTTGTAGTGTTCGTTATTGGCGGCCTTGTTGGAGTGATCGTAGCTACTGCGTCGAAGGCTTTTGTTTCAGGAGTAAAGTTCTTCACGATCCTTCGAGAAAATCAGACCCTCTTAGAATTTTCCATTGGCGGCTTACAGGTGGAGCTCACGAGCCTAATATTTTTGTGGTCAGCAACTGGCGTGCTCATTTTAATCCGAAGAACATTCAAGATAAGCCGCTGGCACGGTCCTGCCGACTCGATCTATCACGCGCATCAATCAAAAGAGCCTTTAGACATAAAGCATGGACTTGTGTCCACGTTAGCAGCGTTTTCAACTGCCGCGGGTGGCGGCTCGGTGGGACAATACGGGCCTCTGGTTCACTTCGGGGCCACGATCGGGATTATCTTCAAACGTTTTTTTAAATCTCGTTTGGCCAATGAAATTTACCTGGGTAGCGGGGTTGCCGCGGCCATTTCGGCAGGTTTTGGTGCTCCTCTCGCCGGGATCGTCTTCGCTCACGAGGCGGTTCTGAGGCATTTATCTGTCAGGGCAATGGCACCGATCTCTGTAGCATCAGTATCCGCCGCCGCATTCAGCCAAGCCTTCTTCAAAAATACAACGCCTTACGCGATCACCGCACCCCCACCAGACTTGGCTACCCTGATCCCAATTTTGATCGTCGCCAGCCCTGTGGTCGCGATCACCTCAATTATCTTCATGCAGGCGCTTCGGCAGGCAGCAAAATTCGCCAGGGAGTCGCAATGGTCACCTGAAAGATTAATGATCACCGCCGCCACCATTTGTGGAACCGTAGGTATCTGGGTTCCTGAAATCCTCGGTGTAGGGCTTGGCACCGTGAATACGATGCTCAGCGGTCAATATGATATCCCCATGCTCATAGTTCTTCTCGGGCTAAAGATAGCGATGACAGCGACCTGTATCGGTTTTGGGTTATTCGGTGGCGTGTTCTCTCCTGCTCTCTTTATAGGCGTAGCGGTGGGTGGGGTGGTTGCCCAGATCTCAGTGTTGTTAGGAGGCCCGAGCTTGATAGAAGCAATCAGCATTGCTGCCATGGCGTCTGTTGCAGCAACCGTAATAGGGGCACCGATTACGGCAATACTGATCGTTCTAGAACTCACACAATCCTACGCCTACGCGGTTGCCGCGTTGATGGCCGTGATGACGTCCATGCTTCTAACTCACCGGTTATTTGGTCATTCATTTTTCGATCGACAATTAATCGATCGTGGCATCGATCTGGCGCTAGGCCGAGAAGGTATCGCTTTAACCCAACACACTCTAGAGGATCACATAGGAGATGACTGCGTCATACTAACAGGCATTAGTACCGGCCAGGAGGCCCTACTCGAAATGCGAACCAAGGAGCAAACCGAAGCCTACGTCATCTCTACTTCAGGCAATCTAGTTGGTAAGTTATCAATACACCAAGCCATTGAAGCCGGAAATCGATTCGTGGAGCAATACTGTGATAAGGATCCTCTTATTCTTAAAGTAGATGACTCTTTACAGCACGCCATGCACGTGGTGAGTGACTTCGTTGGTGAATCAATACCGATTGTTGGAGAAGATCGAGAGTTCTTAGGAGCAATCACTGAAGGAGATTTATTTACCGCCGTCATCGAAGTCCAAAGCAAAGTTAGGACCCAAGAACGAGGGTAGTCTTGCCATTCAGAGACAGACTTGGTGTACTCCCCTCTCCACGATAGGAGGCACCATGTTTCTTTGGATTAAAGCATTTCATCTAATCGCGGTCGTCACTTGGTTTGCGGCCTTGTTCTATCTCCCTCGGCTCTTCGTGTATCACGCGATGACCGATGCAACGGATACAACTGGGATAGAACGCTTCAAAATCATGGAAAGAAAACTACTTAACGGCATCATGACACCGTCAATGATCGTTGCGGTTGCGCTAGGCATTTGGATGGTGATGCTTGTGCCTGAGTATATGACCCAAGGGTGGATGCACGCAAAGCTCACTTTTGTCGTACTGCTTCTTGGGTATCATCATTGGTGTATAAAAATTGTTAAAACGTTTAAGAATGATGCCAATACTCGAAGCCATGTGTGGTATCGCTGGTTTAATGAAGCACCTGTTATTGGATTAATTGCGATAGCGATCTTGGTCATCGTCAAACCATTCTGATGCGCGGACTCTATGTCATCACCGATGCCTCAGTTGCTGATCCTGACTTGTTGTATCGACAGGTCAGTGAGGCCATTGATGGCGGAGCGAGTTTTGTTCAATTCCGCCATAAAGCAGACGATCAAGGCCTCTATTTTGCGCTTGCCGAAGCAGTCATCGAATCCTGCCACCGATATGGGGCCCCTTGTTTAATCAATGACAATGCTCACATTGTGCGGGCACTCGGCGCAGATGGGGCCCATCTCGGTCAGACCGATGGGTCCTTAAGCGAAGCACGCAAAGAATTAGGCACTCAAGCAATTCTTGGCCGTACGTGTCATGACTCGAGACAGCTGATGGACGAGGCCGTTGCCGATGGAACAACATACTGCGCGTTTGGCCGATTGTTCGAGTCGGGAACCAAGCCCTCTGCCAGCGGATTATCTTTGAGTCAACTGAGCGTATTGGTTGAGCAATGTCCTCTCCCATCTCTCGCAATCGGTGGCATCACAGCCGACAATGGCAGACAAGTTTTAGATACCGGAGTATCCATGCTCGCGGTATCAGGCGCTGTATTTCGCACAAAAGATGTTGGCGAAGCCGCACGCCGACTCTCACAATTATTTTAAGGAAATACTGCATGTTTAAATCAGAACAACTCTTCGAGCGAGCCAGTCGATCCATTGCGGGCGGCGTTAACTCCCCAGTACGAGCATTTCGCGCTGTTGGTGGCACGCCTGTTTTCTTCAGTAAGGCTGAGGGGCCTTATCTTTACGATGTTGACGGCAAACAATATATCGATTACGTAGGTAGCTGGGGGCCAATGATTGCTGGGCATGCCAACCCGAGAGTATTGCAGGCTGTACGCGACGCGATTGAAAACGGATTGTCATTTGGCGCCCCCACTGCAATCGAAACAGACATGGCAGAGCTCGTGAAGTCGTTCTTCCCATCGATGGAAAAACTTAGGTTTTGCTCAAGTGGTACCGAAGCGACCATGAGTGCAATACGCCTTGCGCGCGGATTTACTGGACGGGACACCATCGTGAAATTCGAAGGTTGTTACCACGGACACTCAGACAGCCTTCTAGTGAAGGCAGGCTCTGGCGCTCTCACTTTCGGTATTCCCAGCTCACCAGGTGTGCCAGCTGATCTTGCGAAACACACGCTCAACCTCCCATTCAATGATTTGGAGGCAGCGACAGAACTTTTTAAGCAACAAGGTGACTCGATCGCTTGCATCATCATCGAGCCCATCACTGGCAATATGAACATGATTCTGCCGGAGCCTGAATATCTTGAGGGTCTCCGCGCGTTGTGTGACGAGTACCGTGTTGTATTAATTTTTGACGAAGTCATGACAGGGTTCCGAGTTGCGAAAGGTGGTGCGCAAGCACTTACTAATATTCGCCCAGACCTGACTTGTCTTGGTAAAATTATCGGTGGCGGAATGCCTGTCGGTGCCTTTGGTGGGCGTCAAGACATCATGGATATGCTGGCTCCACTGGGACCCGTATATCAGGCTGGCACACTTTCGGGTAACCCTGTTGCCATGGCTGCAGGTATCGCAACACTCTCTGAACTATCGCAACCAGGATTTTATGACGCATTGAGCTCCAGCACTGAACGCTTCGTTTCGGGGATGATTTCTGAGGCCGCTGATGCAGGCATTGCAATGCAAGGCGTTAGTCGGGGGGGTATGTTTGGTTTATTTTTCGCAAAGGAACCGGTTACTTCGTTTGCTGAAGTCACAGCCTGCGATGAAGAGGCATTCAAACGCTTCTTCCATCTCATGCTCGATCGCGGTGTTTATCTTGCGCCGTCGATGTATGAAGCTGGGTTTGTGTCCTCAACACACAGCGAATCGGTAATTAACGCGACTCTCGCTGCAGCGAAAGAGGCCTTCAATGCCCTTTAAGATCCAGAGGCGCGCGCCAGCTGGCGTGCTTTTGCTGCACCGGCACTGTCACCCAAAGCATCTTTTGATCGTGCGATGACTGTGTACAAATCACGCTTCATCGCTTGATCACTTCCAGCGAGATCGACGCCCTGGGTCGCGATATTCACAGCGTCCTCTAGACTTCCCTGCTCCAATCGCAAACTCGATAGTTGGAAATATACCTCGGGTTCAGTTGGCGCTATCCGCTGCGCACGCTCAAGACGCGCCGAGGCACCGGCTAAATCACCAGCTGTTCTTAACTGATCAGCTTGTTTTAGAAGTGACAAGACAGCTGGTGGGATTTCTGTTTGCTCTTTTGGTTGATCAATCGGCTCGATCTTTGCGATAGGCTCGATCGGGGTGACTTGATTCTGCTCACCTTTTTCCCGCTGCGTCTCGGGCGAAGACATTGAAATAACTCGATTCGGTGATGACACCCGATCGTCTTCATTTGCGCGCCAAGACGCATCGACCACAGGGGGGCGGGACACAGGTGCCTGTGTACATCCAACCATGATTACCAAACATGCCAAACTCAAGCCGAGTCGCATCCTATCCTCCAAACCAATTATTCAACCAGTTACCTTTTGGTGATCCGAAGCCATTACCTCCGCATTCACCGGGCTTTGTTTGTCGATATTCTATCGGCAATGGTCGCTTTTCCGCACCTTGACAAGACTGATCAACAATCTGCCCTGATTGGTCAAGCCAACTGTACCTTAATCCCTCAGGTAATGTATCTGGGCGATTCGTTCTTTGGACATGCTGAAATGCATCCGAAATCACAGGAAGCGCAGCGACAGAGCCAATGAGGCCTGCTTTTCGATTGTCATCAAAACCAATCCAAGCGACGCCCAAGCGCCGGCCATCGGCTCCGACAAACCACGCATCCCGTCCATCATCAGTGGTTCCAGTTTTCGATGCCATTACCTGACTGTAGCGATTACCGAACGCGCGTCCAGTGCCAACCTTCGCACCGACTCGCATCATATGGTCAACCTGGACGGCAGCGCGCGCTGTCATCAGGCGAGTTGACTGAAACGGACGTCGCGTCAGGGTTCGCCCTCTATCATCAACGACTATGCGAACCGCTTTCATTGGTGTGAGATAGCCTTGATTCAAGAGTCCCTGGTAACGAGTCGCCAACTGATAAGGCGACATTTCAGACACCCCCAACACTGTTGCGGGAGGCTTAGTCGGCCCAACCGGAATCCCATACTCACCCAACCTTTCAAGAATCGAGTCAAACCCTAATCCCAACGCCAAATGCACAGTCGCTTGGTTGATACTACTCGCGATCACCGTTTCTAAGCGGATAACACCTTGCTCTGTCTTGTCGTAGTTCTTAGGAGCCCAGACATTCCCTTTCTGATCGCGAATGGACACAGCCTCATCTCGAACCAGTGTCCCTGCATGAAGGCGCGGGTCCTCTTCAATCGCCGCCGCTACCACAAACGGTTTGACGAGTGATCCAATTTGACGTCTTGCATCGAGTACACGGTGAAATCCCACCTGATTGTCACGGCCGGCCAAAACTGCCTGTATCTCACCAGTCGGGATATCAACCACGAGTGCCCCCATCTGCACTTCACCAGATGGATCTAATCCGATGTCCTTGAGACGAAACAGCATATTTTTTCGCCCTTCGAGCAATCCACGATGCACTTGGGGATCGAGAGCGGTATAGATTTTGAGCCCAGCGGCAGTCAATTGTTTACTCGTATAGTCATTCGTTAACTCACGTCGAACTACTGACACATAGCCGGGAAAATGGCCGATTCGATCGGCCGGGCGATTAGGAACAGATAAGGGAGCGCGCGCTGCTTGGTCCGCTGTTGTCTCGGGAATCACACTCTGCCCTGAGGCTAGGGATAGAACCAAATTTCTGCGTTCAAGCGCACGCTCCGGAAACCGTCTTGGATTAAACGCACTCGGGCCTTTGATCAAACCAATTAACAGAGCCTGCTGTGCAACCGACAGTTCATTGATGGGACGGCCAAAATAAAACTGTGCAGCTGTGCCAAACCCATGAATCGCGCGATTACCCCATTGACCCAAAAAAACCTCATTCACATAGGCCTCAAGAATGCGATCTTTTGGGAATCCGGCATCGAGCAAAATTGCATAAACAGCTTCTAAGGCTTTACGAGTCAGTGTGCGATCCCGGGTTAGGTACAAATTCTTCGCAAGCTGCTGTGTCAGTGTACTTCCACCTTGTGCAAATCGACCGGCTAATACGTTATTAACCAGCGCCCGCATAATGCCTGTAATAGAAATTCCGGCATGTTCATAAAAAGCACGGTCTTCAACGGCGATCAACATATCAACGAACCCTGGCGGTAAATCACTCAACCGAATAATTTCGCGATCAGCATGTGTCCCTGATAACTGCGCGAGAACCAGGGGCTCAAACCGAATAATGTCTACCGACTTTGAATATTGATCTGTTATCCCGCTGACCTGACCGTTTTGAAAATCAATACGAACCAAGCGATCTGGTTCTATCCCATCTGGGTAGTTATGACCTCGCATGCCAACCCACAAAAACTGGCCACCATTTTGATATTGACCTCGGCCCGGACGGCCAGCGACAACCTGATAGTTTAAGAGGTCAAGTTCGAAGCGTGTTTGGTCAATCGTAAATGCAGCGCCCTGAAACAGTTCCAGAGGACGCGCATAAATTTTTGCACCGACCGCCCATGAAAGTGATTCAAATTGCCTCGACAGATGCGCATTGAGATAGACTACGCCTAACCCCACTGCTACCAATAGGGTGAGAGAAAGTTTCAAAAATAGGCGCCACCATCGATTCATGGGCGCCAGTATACCGGGAGGACGAGGTGAGCGAGACGCTCATTGACGCATTGCGACAAAAATCATGCTATCCGCATGAGGTAACGGCGATTGACGTGATCGAATCTGATCTCGCATGGATCGTGCTGACCGGTGAATTTGTATACAAGATCAAGAAGCCGATCGATTTGTACTTTTTAAATGCCAGCACACTCGAGGCTCGGCATACATTGTGCCAAACGGAATTTAATCTCAACCAACGAAGTTTTAAGGCTCTATATCTCGGCGTCGTTGGTATCTATCAAACAAAGAAAGGGCTACGAATTGGCGAAGGAGATGGTGATCCAATCGAATATGCGGTCAAGATGCTGCAATTTGACCCAAACAACACGCTTGATCAGATTCACGATCGTGAAGGGCTCAACCACGACCGATTAGAAAAGCTCTGCCAGGCAACATTTGAACTGCATTCAAAGGCACCGATTTCTGGTATCGAAATGCCTTTTGGCGAACCCAATTCGCTGTATGTACCTGCACAATTAAACTTTGATCAAGTCAGGCCACACCTAACTGAACCCAAGGACCTTGCGCAGTTGTTACAGCTTGAGGCTTGGGCGCACGAATACTTAAAGCGGTTGTGGCCGCGTTTTGCCGAACGCAAGGATTTAGGAATGATCCGTGAGTGTCATGGTGATTTGCATCTCGGCAATGTGGTGGAAAGTGATACCAACGAAATATGCCTTTTCGACTGTATTGAATACCGCTCAGAATTCCGCTGGATTGATGTCATCAGTGAAATTGCATTTTTAACGGTTGATCTGGAGGCTCGCGACGATTTCGCATCCGCTTGGCGCCTACTGAACCGATATCTCGAGTTAACAGGGGACTATCACGCGTTATGGGTGTATCAAGGGTATAAAGCCTACCGTGCAATGGTGCGAGCGAAAGAATGTCTCTTGGGATTGAACGCACCTGTTCTCCCGACAGAAACCGATACATCTCCCCTCGCACGCTATCGTCGGTATGCAGTCATGGCAGAACACGCAACCATGATCCGGCCGCGTGTTTTGCTGATCACGCTGGGACTTAATGTTGATATCCGTCAATCACTCACACACCAACTGATCGATGATTTTGGAATGATTCGATTGCGTTCAGATCTCGAGCATCAGCGCTTGTATGGTGGGCAGGAAAATACATCGCCAAACACATATCGGCATCTCGTCGAGTTAGCTGAGTTGTCATTAAGGGCTGGATTCCCGGTTGTTATCTCTGGTGATTTTAAAAATCCAGATGATCGTGAACGCTTTAGACGACTTGCTGAATCGCATGGTCTACTATTTGGAATATTGACCGACGAAGAAAATGCGAATCAAGCGAATCTCGATCAAGAGGAGCTCGCTTCAACACACGTATTACGCCTTGATGATACAGAACGAATGATTCGTGAAGTGCGAGATCTTGGGCAGTCTTTCGGTATGTATCTAGGGGTCCAGCGTTGAATACTATTGATCGGTTCATTCATGGTTTCGATGGGTTTTTGAGAACCGTTGCCCGAGTCAAACCTGAGGCCCAAAATCCAACACCCGGCAAAAGCGCTCTTGATGATCCACTGACAGAGGAGGAAATCAAGCTCTCTAGCGGACTCATGCGGGTGAACCATACAGGCGAAATCTGTGCGCAAGGCCTTTACAACGGTCAGGCATTATTTGCATCAGATCACGCGACCGGCGAGGCCTTAACCAACGCTGCCGAAGAGGAACTTGATCACCTCGCGTGGTGTCGAGAGCGGCTAGACGAACTTGGCGCGAGACCGAGCATACTTGATCCTTTGTGGTACATGGCTTCATTCGCTTTAGGCGCAGGAGCTTCACTAATTTCCGACAAAGTATCGCTGGGCTTCGTTCATGCCACAGAGGATAACGTCGAGCGTCATTTGAGGGAGCACCTCAAACGACTTCCAGAGAATGATCATGCATCTCGGCAGATTCTCAAACAGATGCTCGATGATGAGATACGTCATGGACAAACAGCACTTAATCATGGCGGCGAGGAACTTCCGAAACCGATCCGACGATTGATGTGGGAAGGCGCAAAACTCATGACAACTACAGCTAAGCGCATCTAATTAAAGGCGCTGATTCAATAACGCAATAAGTGATCAGTCGAATCCATCGGACTTCCCACAGCGCAACATTCAGTAATTTGAGACTCAAAGATCTCTTCGATTGGATCCTGTGATCAGAATGTTCGCTCATACAAATATTTATATAAAAGTCACTCGATGACTCAGTTCAATGCCCGCATCTTCAAGCATTTTCGATGCAGAACAATATTTTTCTGCAGACAGTGCAACAGCTCGCTCGACTTTACCTTGATCTAGGTTGTCACCCGATACCTGAAAGTCCATGGTGATTTTCGTAAAGACCGCTGGAACTGCATCCGCACGTTCAGCTTCGAGCACACACTCACATGAGGTTATGTTTTGCCGTTGTTTTTTCAAAATCGTAATCACATCGAAACTTGCGCAACTACCGAGTCCCATCAAGATCAATTCCATCGGCCGAGGACCAATATTACGGCCACCATGCTCTGGAGCTCCATCGATGACCATCGCATGGCCTGAACCACTCTCCGCCACAAAGGACACCTCCTGGTGCCAAGAAACACGTGCCTTCATTGATTGACCCACTCCTTTAATCGCTTGAGTTCAGCCTCGAGCTCAGCCTCATGAATTTGTAATAACTGCCGCCGCGCCGCATCGTGCTCACGCCGCGTTGTGGCATCGATCTGTTGACGCGCTTCACCGAAAGGCATCGCAAGAATAGTCCCACTGACCTCACCAAACCGAGTTAACTGAAGCTCCGATAACCAGTGGTCATGGTGCGCATCCAGTAATACGCGAATCCTCAACAAACATTCGGACCGGTCCACCTGATCATCAAGATACGAGTCGATCAATATCTGAATACCCAACAACGCATCTTGCCTTGCTTCTGCTCGCTTCTGTTCTTGGGTTTTGACCTGACGCGTGAGCGACCATGCATACCATCCAAGGCCAACAATAATGAGAGTTCCGAGAGCAAGTAGCAACGGCATTACTTAAGGTCCTGAAACAGTCCTGTCAGCGCGACACCCGGGTCGGGTTGTCGCATAAATGCTTCACCAACCAAGAACCCATACACGCCGCACGCATGCATTAATTCGACGTCTTTAGCCTGCAGAATTCCTGACTCGGTGATCAATAATCTGTCGTCTGGAATTTGCTCCAATAGATCGAGCGTTACCTTGAGCTTGGTCTCAAATGTGTGGAGATTCCGGTTATTAATTCCGATCAGGCGATTATCCAACTCAAGTGCTCGATGGAGCTCACGTTCATCATGCACTTCAATCAACACATCAAGCCCAACAGACAATGCTGTTTCGTAGAGGCTTTTTAGATCGGCATCATTGAGCGCAGCGACGATCAACAAAATACAATCCGCACCCAAAGCTCGCGATTCAATAATCTGATATGGATCGACCATAAAATCTTTTCGAATCACTGGAAGGTTGCATGCGCGACGCGCTGCCTGCAGATCATCATCAGATCCTTGGAAGAAATCTTGATCAGTCAACACGGACAAACACGAGGCACCCGCTTTTTCGTATTGTTCAGCATGTATCGCAGGCTGAAAGTCGGCTCTTAATAGACCCTTTGATGGCGAAGCACGCTTAATTTCGGCAATCACGGCGGACTTTTGAGTTGCCGCTTGGGCAATAAGTCGATCACTAAACCCTCGGGTCGGGTCCTGATCCTTCAGTATAGCGTGGAGTTCTTCAATCGGTCGTTTTGACTGACGATCCGCAACTTCCTGACGCTTTCTCGCAATAATGCGATCCAAAATCGTTGTCGAACAACTCATCGATTATTCGCTTTTCAATTCTTGAGTCAACCGCGCGAGCGCCTCAAGTTTTTGCATCGCCTCACCAGACTCCATGACATCCCAGGCTGCCTCAACACCGTCCTCAAGTGAATGCGCGCATCCTGCCGTATAGATCGCAGCACCAGCATTTAAAGCAACGATATCTGACGCCGGATGATCATCCGCTATCAAAGCCATCTTGATCATCGCCAGTGACTCTTCAGCGGTTTCGACAATCAGCTCATCACGATCACTTAAGTCAAGATCGAAGTCCTGTGGTTTGATTCGGAATTCACGAATACGTCCATCTTTTAACTCAGCAACACGACTGGCTGCTGACACACTCAACTCATCCAACCCATCTTCTGAACGGACAACCAATACATGACGTGAACCGAGTCGATGTAAGACTTCGGCTAAGGGCGTTAAGAGTGACTCATCAAATACTCCGAGAACTTGATTCGGTGCTCCGGCTGGATTGGTCAGGGGACCAAGTACATTAAAAATTGTTCGCATCCCAAGCTCTTTACGAGGACCAATCGCATGACGCATCGCTGAATGGTGCGCAGGCGCAAACATAAATCCAACACCAAGCGTCTCAATACAGGTTTTGACTTGGCTCGCATCAAGATCTAAACGAACACCGGCAGCTTCGAGCACATCTGCTGACCCTGATTTGGACGAGACCGAACGGTTACCATGTTTAGCAACTCGACCACCTGCGGCAGCCACAACAAATGCTGATGCTGTGGATACGTTAAAAATATTTGCGCCATCGCCACCCGTCCCGCAGGTATCCACCAAGAACTCTTGTGGCACATCCACTTTTTGAGACAACTCGCGCATTACGCTAGCGGCACCAACGATCTCATCGATGGTTTCACCTTTCATGCGCAGACCCATCAAGAGCGCTCCGATTTGCGCATCAGTTGCTTCACCGGTCATGATCAATCGCATTACGGCAATCATTTCCTCGGCATGTAAATCTCGTTTCGCGCAGATAGATGCAATTGCGTCTTGGATGGTCACGACCACTCTCCCCCTCTGACGGTCAGGAAGTTCCTAAGTAACTCATGACCTTTTTGGCTTGCAATGGATTCAGGATGGAATTGAACACCCTCAACCGTCAATGTTTTATGACGAACTCCCATAATCGCCTCGGGCTCATCTAACTCATCATGACTCCAGGCGGTGACCTTAAGGCAATCAGAGACAGTCACCGGATCAATTACAAGCGAGTGATAGCGAGTCTGTACCAGAGGCTGACTCAATCCAAGAAAGACTCCTTGCCCATCGTGATGAATCGGACTGGTTTTTCCATGCATCACTTTTGGCGCGCGAATAATTGTACCGCCAAATGCTTGCCCGATCGCTTGATGACCCAAACACACCCCAAGCAACGGCACTTTTCCTGAAAAATGCTGGATGACTTGAAGGCTGATTCCAGCCTGATCAGGATCGCAGGGGCCCGGACTGATCACAACATGATCAGGCTCGAGTGCGATTAATTCATCCAGCGTCGCTTGGTCGTTTCGAATCGTCGTCACTGTCTCGCCGAGCTCTCCAAAATACTGAACTAGGTTATAGGTGAAGCTATCGTAATTATCGATCATTAATAACATCGTCTAGCTCCGCACCATTGGACCTTTCAGGTCCTTGAATCCCGTTAACGCAGCATTCGCAGCTCGAATCACTGCTCGCCCCTTGTTCAATGTTTCCATCCACTCAGACTGTGGGACTGAATCGGCAACCAAACCGGCTCCTGCTTGGATGTGCATCATGCCGCCCTTGATCACAGCAGTCCGGATCGCAATCGCGGTATCCATGTTACCTGACCAACCGAGATACCCAACTGCACCACCATAAATTCCTCGTCGCACAGGCTCGAACTGATTAATGAGTTCCATCGCACGGACCTTCGGCGCACCTGATAAGGTTCCAGCTGGCAAACAGGCCTTCAAGACATCCAAGGCAGTCACGTCCGGACGCACCTTACCTTCAACATGACTCACAATATGCATCACATGAGAATAGCGCTCGACGACCATGTTATCGGTCAATTCAACCGAACCAATCTCAGCAACTCGCCCTACATCATTACGGCCCAAGTCGATCAGCATTAAGTGTTCACTGATTTCTTTTGGATCTGCCAACAACTCGTTTTCTAATGCTGCATCTTCTTCTTGCGTTTTGCCACGTGGTCGCGTTCCAGCGATTGGACGTACTGACACATGACCGTCTTCAAGGCGCGCGAGAATCTCCGGCGAAGACCCAACAATGTGTGTGTCATCCAAATTTAAAAAGTACATGTATGGCGAAGGATTTAAGACGCGTAACGCGCGATAGAGAGACAATGGACTTTCTGTATAGGGAACAGATATTCGCTGACTGAGCACTGTCTGCATCACATCACCGGCTTGGATGTACTCTTTGACTTCCTTCACTGCATTTTTAAACGCATCTTTTTCAAGACTGTATTGATAGTCTGCTTCGGCAATTGGTTCGTGCTCAGTTGGATAAAAAGCGGATGGATCCATCGCCGATGCGAGGTCATCCAACATATCATCTAAGCGCACAAACGCAGCTTCATAAGCACCTTTTTCCTGCGGGTTTGCGTGTGTAATCAACGTCAGCATTCCAGACAAGTTATCAAAAACGACAACATCGTCAGACCGCATCAATATGATGTCAGGCGAACCAATCGGATCATTTTCAGGGAGTGTTTTAGCTACACGTGGTTCCACATACTGAATCGTGTCATAGCCAAAATATCCGACCAAACCTCCTGTGAACTTTGGTAGATCTAATTCTTCAATGATCCACGAAGGGGTTTCTCCCAGCCGCACTTGATAATCTGAAATCCACGTCAATGGATCATCTGACTCAATAATCTCTACGACTTCATCGCGCTCAAATCGGGTAATTCGATGTCCGCTGACTTCAATACGTTCGCGGGATGGCAGACCGATACACGAATAACGGCCCCAAGTCTCGCCACCGGTCACAGATTCTAATAAGTAAGACCAAGGCCGATCGGCAAGTTTCAGATAGCAAGACAATGGGGTTTCCATATCCGCTAGTCGCTTCACAGCGACAGGAACGCGGGTTAAATCGAGTTCCCGATACCGATCAAATTGTTCAGGCGTCATGACCAAGTAATTCCATCAAATCATCTATGACACGATCTGCACCGCAGTCATGTACGTTTAAGCTCCCAGCGTATCCAAAGCTGACTAATATTGAAGTGACACCCGCTGCTTTAGCCGCACCCAAATCAGCTTTACTATCGCCAATGAGGCAGGCCTCATGCGGGGCACGATTTAAATCAGAAAGAGCTTGGTGCACCATATCAGGTTCCGGCTTTTTCGTCGGTAAATCATCGCCCGCGACAATACTGTCAAACGCGTCATGAAGATCGAAAGCTGGCAACATCAATTCAACGAACCGTCGCGGTTTATTCGTGACAAGGCCAACTTGTTTCCCCTGGTTCGTGAGTGTGAGGATCAAGTCCATCGCTCCTGGATACAGCACCGAGGTCTCAGCACAAATCGGCTCATACTCGTCGAGAAAAACGGACAATAGTAGGCGACACAACGGTGATTCCATCGTGATATCCGGATCGCGTGTCACGTACTGTACCGCTCGCTGAACCAATTGACCGGCACCATGACCAACCATTTGTTTTCCGAGTTCGAGACCAACTCCGGGAAGTCCTGCTCTATTTAATGCAAGATCAAGAGCGCGCGTTAGATCTGGCGCACTATCAACCAAAGTGCCATCAAAATCGAAAAGATAAGCCTGCATACACTGGGATTCCAACCATAGAAAGGTGCGAAAACATACCATTCTTTATGCAACCAAGCACCCCAAGGCCTAGGCAACATGCATCAGACTCAACTATGATCCTGTTTCAGTTCTGAAAGTGAATCTATGAATCATCTAACGTTACCTCGATCAATCGCACTCAGTGTGCTGGCAATGAGCTCAGGTGTCACCTACGGCGACGGACAAACTGCTGCAGCAACTGACTGGGTCGTCGATATGTCTGGAACCTACTTGTGCCAAGGGTATTACAGCTCCCCGCTGGTCGAAAGGTCCTCTGATGAGGATTTAAATGCTGAAGCTGAAAACACAGATTATGATGGTAACGATCGCGTTATCCTAAATGGTAACGCCTTTGTTACTCGCAATGACCTCCAGCTAGGAGCCGATCGCATTTCATTTTTAAATTCGACAGGCGACGGTGATGCCGAAGGGAACATCAAGATTCGACGTCCGAACACACTACTGATCGGTGACACTGCATCGGTAAATGTGCGTACCAACGCCTTTAATCTCAAAAATTCATCGTTTGTGACCCATAAAAATCGCTTACGTGGTAATTCAGATTTCGCAATTGGAGCACCGAACGGGGACATTCGCGTTGTTAACGGAACTATTACGTTTTGCGCACCCGGCATGAACTCATGGGATTTGCAGGCCAATCAAATTTACTTGAACCAATCATCTGGTCGCGGCTGGGCAAATGATGTTGTTGTACGCGTGAACGAAATCCCTGTGTTTTATACGCCAGCACTTGGTTTTCCCCTGGATGACAGACGTCTCACCGGTTTCCTGTTCCCCAGTTACTCAGTAGGCTCAACATCTGGAACAGAAATTGTCACTCCGTTTTATTGGAACCTTGCAACAAATTACGATGTATTAATTCAACCGCGATTTATGACAGCGCGAGGCACTGCTGTTGGCCTGCACGGTAGATACCTTTTCGAGGACTTTAGTCTCTTTGAAGCGAAAACCGAGCAGTTACCCGACGATAAAGTCACAGGGACAGACCGTCATATTTCGAAACTGACACTGACGAGTGACCCGTCAAAGGCGGTGATTTGGAATATGACATATGAAAATGCATCCGATGGCACTTATCAAAATGATCTTGATAACTTTGCAGATCTATCTGACAAGGAACAACTGACCTCATCAATCGGAGCGACGGCTCGCGGTGATAACTGGAGCATAGGATGGGTTGCCGACCAAATCGATGTTGTGGATACATCTGTCGCTGACAAAGACACCAAGTTTTCAAGGCAACCGCAATTGTTTTGGGCATATAGCAACTATGGCGACTCTATTAATACCTTTATGAATGGCGACATCACGGAGTTCACTCGTAATATCACCAACACATCAGAGGTATCAGAGGGCCGTCGTTTTTATTCAGATCTCAAAGCTGAGCTTCCCGTGAATGCGCCATACGGCTCACTGACTCCTGCAGTTCTTGCTTTTCCTCGCTGGGGCGAGTCGAAAATGGGCGGAGCCACTTATGAAAACAGTTACGTAACCTACGGCGCATCTCTGGATTCAAGCCTCAATTTTGAAAAATTTGGAACTGATGGATCACTTCACGAGATTATCCCGCGTACAAAGCTTCTCGTTCGCGAGCCAAGCAAAAATCCTAATAGCGAAGTTCGCTTTGATACACTAGCGACAACTGCCGATGCCGACGACCTTGCGGAAGCCCAGAGAATCTACACAACATCTGAGTTATTCTTGGACAACCCGATCTCCGGCGGAGATTTAGTGGGTGATACCCGAGAGATCGCGTTATCTGTCACATCCCGAGGCATCAACACAAACGGCATCGAAACCTATCGCGTGACCGCAGGCCGAACCTTTTATCTTCAAGATCGGGGCGTGACTCTTTCGGGTAATCCGGAGACCACCGATCAGGGACCTTTGATTGTTGAATCAACCGCTCGACTCGCTGAATCCTTTAACTGGAATACTCGCTTCACGTCGGTAGCGGATGGCGAAACAATGGATACAGCGACCAACGAGTTCAAGTATCGGACATCTGACACAGATTACGTAACCCAGCGCGTCGTTTGGGATAACGACGCTGCGACCCGAACAGATCTCTACATCTCAAATCAGATCGGACAAGACTGGCGCTTTCTTGCCGGCCTTCAATGGGAACCAAATACTGAAGAGCGAGTCAATCAAGTTGTCGGCATTGAATATGAAAGCTGTTGTTGGCGTGCCGCTATGGTTCATGCCTACGAGCGCGATCAAGTGACAGCCACAAACGGCGGACACTCCGTCAAATTACAAGTTGAACTCGAAGGACTCGGCGTCTTAGGTCGCGGCGCCTCTTCAATCATGGAACGTTTGTTGGAAAGTTATGAACTCTCTGAAGCTCGGTATTAAGTTTGCATTCTCCACTCTCGTCTTTAGCGGCCTACTCGGGACTGCTGAAGCACGAGTGATTGATAAAATAGTCGCAGTGGTCGACTCAGGAGTCGTTCTATCAAGTGACGTGGAGATGCGACTGAACGATCTGAAAACTCAAGCCGAATCACGCGGGAATGCCATCGAGATCAATGATGAGCTACGCCAACAAGTCCTTGAGCGATTAATTCTTGAGCAAGCCCAAGTTGAAGTAGCAAAACTTCGTGGTCTGCAGATCGACGACGCACGCGTCAATGAGACATTGCTGCAAATCGCCAAAAATCGCGATACTGATTTACTCGGCCTTAAAAACGCGATTGAGTCTGAAGGAAAGAATTTTACCGTATTCCGCGAACAGATTCGTCGGGAACTACTCATCAACGCGGTTCGTGATCGTGAGGTCCGCAGCCGAATTCGTATCAGTGACTCAGAGCTAGAGCGCTTCATGGAAACGACCGGTGGTCAGATCAGTACAGCGCCTGAACTGCTTCTTAGCCAGATCGTTGTTGGCCTCCCAAATCGCCCAAGCCCCGAAATCATTCAGCAAGCCGAACAAAAAGCCGTTTCGATTCGTGATGCCCTGCTTAAAGGTGCACCATTTGGACAGATGGCTGTCCGCTACTCAGATGCTCCTGAAGCGAGCCAAGGAGGCGATCTTGGGTGGAGAAACATATTAGAGCTCAATCCCGTTTTCTCTAAAACACTAAATGAGGCAAAGAAAAATACCTTGATTGGTCCGATCCGTTCACCTGGTGGCTTTCATTTAATCGCGGTACGGGATCGCCGGGGCGACCAATCTGTCGTTGTCACCGAATATAAAGCTCGCCACATTCTGATCAAGCCGGATGCTGTTCGCTCACCTACAAAAACTGAAGAGCTCACTCGAAACGTCCGTCGTGAATTAGAGGGTGGCGCTAATTTTGCTGAACTTGCTCGTCGATTTTCCGAAGATCCATTGAGTGCGGCCAAAGGCGGGGACTTGGGCTGGGTTCGTGCGGATCAACTCGTCCCTGGTTTTGCTAAGGTTATGACTCAGCTTCCGCTTAACACACTGAGCCAAGTAACGCGCAGCCGTTTCGGATTTCATCTGATTGAAGTATTAGAGACTCGGGAATCGGATATCTCTGAAGAACAAATGAAGAATCGAGCACGTAGGATTCTAACCGAACGCAAATTTTCACAGGAACTCGACTCGTGGCTTCGCCAGATTCGCGCGGATGCGTTTGTCGAACTGAAATCATGAGACCTCTCGCCATCACGCCGGGTGACCCTGGCGGTATCGGTCCTGATCTCTGTATCCAAGCGGCCATTGATGGCGAGCTCGAAGGGGTTGTCATCGCAGATCCTGAAATCATCAAACGCCGTGCGGATATCTTAGGTCTTCCCGTCAGCATCATGGATGCCGATGACTACAACCCTGAGCGCACACAAGGGGTCATCTACGTTGATCCAGTCGCTGCAGCTGATCCCACCAACCAACCAGGAATTTCTGATCCGATTAATGCTGGATACTGCCTTCAGTCAATCGAACACGCGCTTCACGGTATCCAAGAACAACGTTTCCGTGCACTTGTGACCGGGCCTGTGAATAAAGCAACGATTCGCGACGGTGGATATGACTCTTTCACGGGACATACAGAATTTCTGAGGGACTTTTTTGGTCTCTCTGAGGTTGTGATGATGCTGGCCTCCACTGATTGTCGCGTTGCATTAGTGACAACACACTTACCGCTCGCCAAAGTCCCCATGGCCATCACACAACAACGGATTGAGAGAGTGACAAGTATCGTAATCAATGCGTTCAGTGAGGTGTTTCAAATGCCACACCCTCGGATTCATGTGCTTGGGCTGAACCCTCATGCAGGAGAGGACGGACACCTTGGTCGAGAAGAAATTGAGATCATCCGACCTGCACTTGAAGCTCTGAGAACTCGGCATCCGAATGTCCATATCGAAGGACCATTACCAGCGGATACAGCATTTACACCTGACCTTCGCGCGCAGGCTGATTGCCATATTGCGATGTATCACGATCAAGGACTTCCTGTCGTGAAGTACCAAGGTTTTGGAGATTCCGTCAACATCACGCTTGGGCTTCCTATCGTGAGGACTAGTGTTGATCACGGCACAGCTTTGAATTTAGCTGGTAAGGGATTGGCGAGCACCGGAGGCCTTGTTGCTGCGATCCGAGAAGCGAATCGCTTAACCACACCAGTCGCCTAAAGAATTTTTTTGAGTCAGGTACACTGGCCTCTTTTTATAGGAACGAACGTGTCCAAAGAACTTGCTCGGTCAGCACGCAAACGATTTGGTCAGAACTTCTTGATCGACGACCGCGTGATTGATGCAATTCTAGCCTCGATCAATGCATCAGCTTCCGATACCGTGATTGAAATCGGACCAGGCCACGGAGCAATTACTGAGGGCTTGTATACCTCGCAGTGTGATCTGACCTTGATCGAACTGGATCGCGATCTTGTACCTGAGCTGTTGGCAATTTTTGTGAGTAAATCCCCAGAGCGCTGTCGCCTAATCAATGAAGACGTTCTCAAAGTCGACTTCGCACAGTTCGGTAGTCCTTTGAGAATTGTGGGCAATCTGCCTTACAACATTTCAACGCCATTACTCTTCAAACTGTTAGAACTGGGTGATCAGGTTCAAGACATTCACGTGATGCTCCAAAAAGAAGTCGTCAATCGGATTGCGGCGGCACCGGGCGAATCAGCCTATGGACGCCTAGGTGTCATGATTCAAGCAACTGCGCGCGTTGAGACCCTGATTGATGTACCACCAGAAAGTTTTGCACCATCGCCAAAAGTTGATTCTGGCGTGATTCGAATTATTCCCGACGCAAATAAGCGCGCGTTGATTGAATCAATGAATGCATTAACACAGGTTGTTCGCCAAGCATTCAGTCAACGACGCAAAACCCTCAGGAATAACCTGAAGGACATCATCAGCTTAGATGAATTCGAAAAGCTCGGTATCAATCCTCAGGATCGACCTGAGCGGGTGTCGGTGGAAACCTACGTCGAATTGGGCAACTATTTGGGTCGCAGAGAGAGGGACACGTAATGCAGGATTTGCGATACCAAGTCGATGTAAATGCACAGGCAACTTATATCGAGGCACAGTCCAACCCATCGGATAGCCGTTTTGTTTTCACCTATACGGTCACGATCGCAAATAACGGCACCCTGCCTGCACAGTTGTTACATCGCTACTGGAAGATCACCAACGCTGAAGGTAGCATTCGCGAAGTTCACGGTGACGGCGTCGTTGGAGAACAGCCAACAATCGTCCCAGGAGATGAATTTACCTATACATCGGGAGCAATCCTAGAAACTGCGATCGGCACCATGGAAGGCTATTTTGAAATGGTCGCCGCAGATGGCGAAATGTTCAAAGCCAGAATACCAGTGTTCACCCTCTTAAATCCCGGGGCACTTCACTAATGGCGACCTATGTGGTCGGTGATGTGCAGGGCTGTTGGGGTGCTTTTCAGAGGTTGCTCGCCACTCTCGCGTTCAACCCACAAAAAGACCACATGCTTTTTGCCGGGGACCTAATTGCCCGTGGCGAGGATTCAACAGCCATCATGCAGTGGGTGCTTGACCACGAGGATGCATGCTCAGCCGTTCTTGGCAATCATGATCTGAATTTCTTAGCTGTTGCATCTGGAATTAGAGCCGCAAAATCAAAAGATAAAACCCAACCGCTTCTCGATTCATCGATCTGTAGCGATGTCATTCATTGGTACCGCCAATGCCCTTTGGCAAAAGATCTTCCAGGATACAACGCATTAGTGGTCCACGCGGGCGTTTGGCCCCGATTTGATCGAGACACCCTGCTTAAAGAAATCGAGCTTGTCCATCAACGACTGACTGCAGATGACTGGGTTGAATCACTTGGCTCTATGTATGGCGATGCCCCCGCTCATTTTGATGAAGCAAAAACCGATGATGAGAAGGCACGCTTTTTAATTAATGCCTGCACGCGCATGCGATTTGTGGATCAGAAGTCACTTACACTTGATTTCAATTGCAAAGATGCACCAGCGCTTGCCCCAAAAAATTTGTGTGCGTGGATGAATGCCCCTAATCGAATCACTATCGACCGCCAAATTCTGTTTGGGCACTGGGCGACTTTGAACGGCCGACAAAATGATTCAAATAGCATCGCACTCGATACTGGCTGCGTTTGGGGCGGTTACCTCACAGCGATACGACTCGATGACCGTCAGTTGATACAGGTGACCTATGGTGTTTGATGTAAAGCGCCTTTTCGCACCTCTCGAAGGTGTCAATCTTGAGGGACTAGAAATCTATGTTGTCGGAGGAGCAGTGCGTGATTCCTTACTCGAACTCACTCCTAAAGATATGGATTTTGTAGCCGTGGGCGCCACTCCAAACACTTTTCTCGAACTCGGCTTCCAGCAAGTTGGGCAAGATTTTCCTGTGTTTTTGCACCCAAAAAGTCATGTTGAGATCGCGCTTGCTCGAACAGAAAGAAAAACACACCAAGGACACACAGGCTTTGCCGTGTATGCCGATCCCTCAGTGACTTTAGAGACGGATCTTCTTCGCCGCGATTTCACAATCAATGCAATGGCGGTATCGCGCACAGGTGAACTGATTGATCCTTACGGTGGCGAAAACGATCTCAAGGCTCGGCAATTACGCCACATCTCAGACGCGTTTACTGAGGACCCCCTACGTGTCCTCCGAGGAGTCCGGTTGCTTGGGCAACTCGGTATCTTTGAGTTTCATATCGCACCAGAGACCGAATCAGTGATGCAGGCGATGTCTCCCTTTTTGCGAGAACTTTCAGTGGAACGCATCATTGTTGAACTCGATAAAACGCTCGCATCAACTCACCCAGAGTTAGGGCTTCAACACATCAATCATCTCGGTATTACCGAAGCACTTGCTCCTATCCTAAGCATCGTGCCAGATCAATTTATTTGCCAATCGATTGAAGCGCGTCTTGCCGAATGGATGGTTTTGAATCGGCCGACAATTGAATGCATCGAACGGTATGGCAAAGAATTCCGGTTAACGAATAAACGCATCGCCTTTTTGAAAGCAATCGTCCGATTGAAAGATCTTCCGTTTGAAGATGCCAGACAATGCCTCGATGTTTTCGGCCAACTCGGATGGTTAAGAGGAAACCCACCTGATCAGGATCTTGATCGATTATTGATTGAATTCGACCAATCAAATCTAATCAGGGTAACGATCAGACGCTGGTTTGAGATCCGCGAGCGAGTTAGACAGATCTCTATGGACAAATTGAACGAACAGGGACTGAGCGGCAAAGCGCTCGGAGATGCAATTTATACAGAGCGCTTGCATGTTCTCTCGACCGAAATCTCCGCACCAGGCACTGCCCCCGGTTTATAAAGCCTTCCCGTCACTTCGACCACTCGGTCATCCCAGAGGACAATTTCCAGAAGATCGGTCAAACGTCGTTCGATGAGATTGCAGTGTTCCCGCGCGGCTGCAGCCTGAATATCATGGCATAGCGCGGCATAATCGAGCGTATCTTCAAGATTATCAGACTCAGCCGCCTCTGACAGCGATATCTTGATTGCCAAATCTAAATACAACGGCTGCGGATTTTCTTTTTCATGCAAGTACACCCCGATCAGCGAGAGAAGCGGGAGTCTTGAGATATACATCGTATCCATTACGACACCTTGGGTAGTTCACTTAATGGCCAGCGCGGACGGATCGTCATCGCAAGCGAAGAATCTTTCTGACCATGACTTAACCGCATCAGGCCTGCAAAGGCAATCATCGCTCCGTTATCTGTACAAAATTCAGGTGCAGGATAGGCCACCCGAATTCCAGTTGACTCAAGCGACTTCAAAGATTGGCGAAGCAATCGATTGGCACTCACACCACCTGACATTACGAGAGCCCGCGCCCCTGTTTCAGCAATCGCTCGTTCGCACTTGATCACCAACGTATCAACAACTGCCTGCTGGAAACTCGCGGCCAAATCAGCTTTTGCTTGCTCATCGAGTTGCCCGGATTTCACCAAATGACGCGCTTCTGTGAGTACTTGGGTTTTCAATCCTGAAAAGCTGAAATCACACCCAGGGCGATCAGTCATCGGGCGCGCAAAACGAAATCGAGCTGCATCACCATTGTTAGCCAATGCCGCGATTTTAGGACCGCCTGGATAACCTAATTCTAGAAGTTTCGCTGTTTTGTCGAAGGCCTCACCTGCGGCATCATCAAGCGTAGTTCCCAACAACTCGTAGTCACCTATCCCTCGAACCAAAATCAATTGCGAGTGTCCGCCACTCACCAACAAAGCAACAAAGGGTATCGGAAGGTCAGGAGTTTCCATCAAAGGAGCCAACAGATGCCCTTCCATATGATGAATACCAAGCGCCGGTCGACTTAAAGAAAATGCAAGCGATTTCGCGAAAGTGGACCCGACTAGTAATGCACCCAAAAGCCCTGGCCCTGTCGTATAAGCAATCGAATCAATATCGGCTAACTTCAATCCTGAAGCAGCAACAGTCTCATCAACCAGTGGGCGAAGATAGCGAACGTGGTCACGGGAAGCGAGCTCAGGAACGACCCCGCCATAGTAGGCATGAACGTCAATTTGGCTATGAACTCTGTGAGCCAGGAGTCCGTCTTGTTTGCTATAAATCGCAATCCCAGTCTCGTCACACGAAGTTTCTATACCTAAGACACGCATTTGGTTCCCTTTTTCTCTAGACACTGGTATTCTCTCGCGCCCCGAGTGGGGATACCAAATTCAAACTTAGTTTAATTTAAGGATAGGTGCATTTTAATGCCTGCGGTAAAAATTAAAGACAACGAGCCCTTTGACGTCGCTCTTCGTCGTTTCAAGCGTGCTTGCGAGAAAGCTGGCGTTCTCTCTGAAGTTCGTCGTCGCGAGTGCTACGAGAAGCCAACAACCCTGCGTAAGCGCGCAGCTGCTGCAGCGGTTAAGCGTCATCTGAAAAAGGTGTCTCGCGAAACGAAAAAATTCGAACGTCTCTATTAATTTCTGAGTCGTTCGCGTGAGTTCGCTGAAAAACACTCTCACCGAAGCCATGAAAGATGCCATGCGGGCGAAAGAGAAATTTCGCCTGGGTGTCATTCGGATGGCGCTCGCCGAGATTAAGCGTGTTGAAGTGGACGAACGTATCGATGTCGACGACGCCCGTTGTCTCGCCATCATCGATAAAATGTCAAAACAACGTCGCGATGCTGCAAACCAGTTCGTCGACGGTGGGCGCCAAGACCTTGCAGACATCGAACTTGCTGAGGTCGAAATTCTTAAAGATTTTCTTCCTGCACAGTTAAGTAAAGATGAAATCTTGTCGCTGATTGATCAAGCGATTACTGACACAGACGCTTCAGGATCCCAAGGTATGGGGCAAGTCATGGGCCAACTCAAACCGAAGGTTCAAGGCCGCGCTGATATGCAAATTGTCAGCAATCTCGTCAAAGACCGTCTCGGATAAATCCAATCTCGAATTTTCAGATACACTCTATCCACTGAACTCAATCGTCGGATATTAAGTGGCTGGACGAATCCCCGATTTTTTTATTGAAACTTTGAATGATCGCGTCAATATTGTTGATGTGATCAGTACCCGCGTTCCACTCAAAAAATCTGGTCGTGAGTATCATGGTCGTTGCCCGTTTC
>JAYNIS010000007.1:0-27157 GCA_038109325.1 Gammaproteobacteria bacterium
CATCATGCAGATCGTCTGATACCTTTTCGGTACTCACAAGGTTTGGTGTCAAATAATAGAGACACTTCATTTAGGACCCCTTCCAAAATTATTGTTATCGAACGGAAAGAAACTAAACTCTGGCGCGGACCAATCCGCTTACTCCCACTGAATCTTGAGCCACTAACCAAGTGGCGTTGTTACATTATTTTTATTTTTCGAAGACCCTTTTAATTTGGTCTTTCCAGTGTGTATACCGAGTTTATTTTTTTGATGCAAGCTAATTAGACCTTGGTATTAATCTGCTTCATCAGCCCTTTCTCGCCCTCTGATAAGTGATGACTGAAGCCGCTGCGCTTGCTGTACCCAGGACTATACCCCCCACCAACGCGTCTATCGCCTGAATCGTCCCGCCTTCCAGAATAGTTGACACCGTCCCCACGAAACAAACCAATGAAATCACCGCAGATATCATCGAGATAATGAGATACAAAAGCCGAATCACTATCGGGATCCTTCACTACTTTGCTGATTCATTCAGGTTTCCTGCCTTAGTTTAACCATTTGATAAAACGATCTTTTAGACCTGTGCAGGCTATACCGAACACAGCGAGGACAGACAAGGCCATACCAAACCACTGCATCGCATAGGAAAAATGCATACCCAGATCCGGATTTATAACGGGCCAGTACCTAACCAGCACACCAGGCGCGTCCTGGCTCGCTCGAACCACGTAGGGATAAATCGGGCCATCAAATAACTGCCCCAAGTTCGCGGCGCCAAATTTTTTTATGATCAGGGGCCAACTGACGTCCTTCAATTCTGAATCCTCACTAGCATCAGACTCGGGTACGTAGATCTGGCCGGTCAGACGAATATCCCCAAGCACAGGGGCAATTTTTTCAACAAGCTGCTCAGGTGACGGCGCAGTGGACCATCCACGGCTCACCAGCACCACTCCGTTATCTTCCTGAACCCTGAAGGGTGTGATTACCTCGTAACCAATCATGTCCTGGTAATGCTTGTAGATCAGAAAGATGTTCTTGTCATTCAGGTAGCGACCGTTGATAAAAACACTCTTTCCCTGCAACGTAACACGGTCAGAAATTAAACCACCAAACGAAAGGTCTCGGATGTTAACAGGGTCTCGGGAAGCCAATGCCTGAGATATGTTCAAGGCCTCGAGCTTGGCCTGGGCCTTGCCAAACTGCCAAAAGCCCAGGACAGTAAATACAACAAACAATAAGGTTGCCAAGACCGCTGACAACCAGTGAAATCGAAACTTGATCCCAAAGCATTCAAAACAAATCATCGATTCATCTTTTCTTAAGACACATTTGGGGAAAAACCTTACCTAGGGTCGCCAACAGCCAAACACGTGCTTCGAAAGGCTGGAAATTCAAATCTTTTATTACTCTACAAAATTTACCCGCTGGAACGGAAGTGTTTGAGAAAATCCGCGCTGAAGACCTACGTTTTACCCTCAACCTCGTCCAGGCACGGGAACTCAAGCAAATAATAACGGTCTAAATCCCAAACAACAAAAACGGAGACGTGCCAATGAGCGAGACTGATATAAGAGCGCTCTTGAACGAGTTCGCTTCGACAGAACGGACAGGTGATTTCTTTTTAGAGCACGGGACTGAGGACTTTCTCTTCATAAGACCAAGCGGTAATCCCCTTGATGCCGAGGGCTTTTCAGAAATGTTTAAGAGCGGTGACATCACGATTCATTCTGCTGAATTTGTCGCCCTCGAGCGATTAAATTTCCACGGAAACGTGGCTATCGCGGTCTTTACAATGAAAGGTAACTTTACCTTTCAAGGACAAGCTAATGCGGACACGTATGTGGCCACGGCTTTACTACGGAACGTCGAGGGCGAATGGAAATTCGCTCTATTTCAGCGATCTTCTGGGTCCACAGATCTTTCCGCTTGGCAGGCATTGTCGTCTTAATATCGAACCTTAAAGAAAGTACGCCTCGGACTCTCGCCTTAATCGGTAAGATTTCCGAATCTGATCGAAAAGAGCTGGCTTTTCCATCTCGAACGCTCGAAACACACGCTCACGAAGCGCGCGGTCAGTCTCAGCCATCGGACAGGCTTTGAGAATAGCGCCGATAGATGAATGACCAACCGGCCGGCTGCCTGCGACCGTCTCGAAGAATGCCTCCTCATCGAGGTCATTCAACTCAAAACCAAACAGGGAGGCTGCGTTTTGCAGGATCTGTTTGGTGCCACGATATTTACCTTCGGCGGAATGGCCCGCGATGTGCGGACTGATTCGCCAAGAGCGACTGATCAAAGCATCACTAATCACCGGCTCATTAGGAAACACATCCAGCACCAAATCAAAATGCGTCTGTTTCAGTAAGTCGTGCTCATGTAGCACCTGCCCTCTCGAGGCATTGATTAAAAGTGCCTGATGCTTGATTCGTGATAACGCTTTTTCATCCAATAGCCGATCAGTGACATAGATGCCTTCGGTGACGCGAGGCACGTGCAGGGAAATAATATCTGACTGCCGAACAACATTTGCCAACGGCACATGATCTGACAGGTTTCCAGAATCAAAGCGTGGCTGATCAGATAACAGCGTACGAATCCCGATCATTTGAGCTCGTGTGTAAAGAAGTGAACCCACAGCACCAACACCGACGATGCCGAGGATGAGATCATCGATTGCACGCCCCCTTGATTTCGCCCAACTCAAAAGATGAGACAACACATAATCCGTCACCGCGAATGCATTACAGCCGGGCGCGGATACGACCGTAATTTGTCGATCCAGGAGTGACTTCAGCGGCAAGTGGTCTGTACCTATGGTTGCTGTACCGATATAGCGAATGGATTCAGGAAGGTTGTGAGCCGAAACGCGCGCTGTTGAACGAACGAGTAGCGCATCTGCTCCATCTAACAACGACCGAGGAATATCACGACCAGAGTACCACCGAATTTCGCAATGACTCGGTACAAGCTCCGCAAGTCCAAGCAATCCCTCATCGGCTACAAATACAGTCATTGAAAGTTCCCTAAAGCGAAGCTATTGATTGTCGCCTATACTCTCGTCTCAGACAAAGCTACGACATCACATGCTGATAATTCGACCACCACTGATTGACTCATTGCCAAAAGCGGGTAGTGCACTTCAAACGCTTTCAAACCTACCAAAAAGCGCGACACCGCTTGCAATTGCCGAGATTGCTACACGATCAAGTTCGCTCGTACTGGTGTTGGTTGAAAAATCACAAGATGCTCAGCAGTTGGCAAACGCGCTTCATTTCTATTTAGGGCAAGACCATCACTTGGACGCTGAAGGTCAGGCTGACGGATCCGCCGATCTGCCCATCGTGCATTTGCCCGACTGGGAGACACTGCCTTATGACAGCTTCTCGCCGCACGAAGACATTACCTCCGAGCGGCTTAAAGCGTTAAGCCAACTCGGGGATATGCACCGAGGGCTCCTCATTTTGCCCGTGCAAACACTGGCACATCGACTACCGCCACGTGGGCATCTCGATGGCCAACGGTTCGTTTTAAAAACCGGTGACCAGTTTGATTTGCATACCGAACGCAGACGACTCGAAGCCGCCGGATACCATGCCGTCGATACTGTGAGGGAACATGGTGAATTTGCAGTTCGCGGCGCAATTCTTGACGTATTTCCGATGGGATCTGACCAACCCCTTCGCGTAGAGCTCTTCGATACAGAAATCGAAAGCCTGAGAGCGTTCGACCCAGACACCCAGCGCACGATCACGAAGGTTGAGTCAGTCACCCTATTACCGGCGCGAGAAATCCCACTAACCGAAACAGGAATCGCCACTTTTAGGCAAAGCTGGCATGAAACATTTGACGGTAATCCGAGAGACTGCTCGATCTACCAAGATGTGTCATCAGGGCTCGCGCCACCCGGAATCGAGTATTACGCCCCACTGTTTTTTAATCAGATGGCTACGCTATTCGATTATCTGCCGAGAGACACACAGACCATCCGTGTTGGCGCATTACATCAAGCACTTGAACAGTTCTGGAACGATGTAACAACGCGTTTTGAGAGCCTAAGGCACGACCGAAGAAAGCCAATTCTTTCCCCAGAAAAACTTTTTGTTCGAACAGAAGAACTATTTGCCGACTTAAAGCCCTTTGCCTCAGTAGAGATCAAAGATCCAGACGCAACCCATCCTCGTATCCAACCACTGCCTGACGTCACATTTGATGCCAAGAGCGACCAACCGGCTTCAAAAATCAAAGCACTGATTGAAAGTGGCAAAGCAGTTTGCTTTGTTGCTGAATCAGCTGGACGTCGCGAAGCACTCCTCGAGTTGTTAGCAAAGCACGGCGTGCGCCCAGAACCCATCGAACGATTCAGCGATTTCGAGCCCAGTGAACACAAAGCAGTTATTACACTTGGCTTGCTCGATCAGGGAATTATGGTCGATCAATTTGCGATCGTTCCTGAAAGCCAATTGTTCGGTCGTCGCGTTCCCCAGAGACGCAGACGCAAGCAGCATGAGATCGCAACAGATCTCATCGTTCGCGATTTATCGGAGATTGAAGTCGGTGATCCTATCGTCCATATCGATCATGGGGTCGGACATTACAAAGGACTCGAGACGATAGATTTGGGCGACGACATCAATGAATTCGTCACTGTTGAGTACCAGGGGGGAGCAAAACTCTACATCCCAGTCACGAACCTTGGTGTCTTAAGTCGTTATGCCGGCGGTGATCCAGATTCAGTCTCAGCACATAAACTCGGTACCGATCGCTGGAGTAAAGCCAAACAAAAAGCTGCCGAAGAAATTCGTGATAAGGCTGCGGAGCTCCTCGACATCTATGCCAGGCGCGCGGCCAAAGAGGGGTATGCGCATCAGATTGACGAATCGCAATATGATCGATTTGCTGATGGCTTCCCATTTGAACTTACACCAGATCAAGAAACATCAATCGGTGCAGTTCTTACTGATTTGAAAGCGCCACGGCCGATGGATCGACTCGTCTGTGGTGATGTCGGTTTCGGCAAAACAGAGGTCGCAATGCGTGCAGCATTCGCGTCTGTCATTAGCGGGAAGCAGGTCTGTGTCTTGGTTCCAACAACATTGCTCGCACAACAGCATTTCGAATCATTCCGTGATCGCTTCGCAGACTGGCCCGTGACCGTTGAAGTATTAAGCCGGTTTAAAACTGCCAAAGAAACCAAAGTTGTCATCGATCGCGCAAATAATGGTCAGGTTGATATCGTTATTGGCACACACAAACTCTTATCGAGCGACCTGAAACTACCGAAGCTTGGGCTGTTAATTATTGATGAAGAGCACCGTTTTGGCGTAGCACAAAAAGAGCGCCTGAAAAAATATCGCGCAAATATCGATGTACTCACACTCACGGCAACCCCAATTCCACGGACTCTCAATCTCTCGATGGCAGGGATTCGAGATTTATCCGTGATCGCAACACCTCCGGCTCGCCGTTTGTCGGTCAAAACCTTCATCAAACAAAAAAATGATGCGCTTGTGAAAGAAGCCATTCTGCGTGAGCTGTTAAGAGGTGGGCAGGTCTACTACCTGCATAATGAAGTCAAAAGCATCGAACGGTGTGCTGATGACGTAGGACAGCTCGTTCCAGAAGCTCGCGTCATCGTCGCGCATGGGCAAATGCGTGAACGCGAGCTTGAAGATGTGATGACCGATTTCTACCACAAGAAACATAACGTCTTGGTGTGTTCGACAATTATTGAGACCGGAATCGATATCCCGTCTGCGAACACGATTTTGATCGAGCGTGCCGATCAGTTCGGGCTTGCACAATTACATCAGCTCAGAGGGCGGGTTGGACGCTCTCATCACCAGGCATATGCATACCTACTCACGCCTGATCCACGTTCGATGACCGCTGACGCTATTAAACGTTTGGAAGCGATTGAAGCAGCAAGCGAGCTCGGAGCTGGGTTTCAGTTGGCAACGCATGACCTTGAGATTCGTGGTGCTGGCGAGCTACTGGGCGAGGACCAATCAGGCAATATGCAAACCATTGGATTCTCGCTCTACATGGAAATGCTCGATGAGGCGGTCACAGCTATCCGCGAGGGACGAACACCTGACTTTGATCAAACTAAATCAGCACATGCCGAAGTCGATTTAAAAATTCCTGCGTTGATTCCGAACGATTATCTCAATGATGTGCCGTTACGACTTGAGCTCTACAAACGCATTAGTTCAGCCTCATCAGATGAATTACTTTCAGAAATTGAAATCGAAATGATCGACCGCTTTGGCCTCTTGCCACCCCAGGTCAAAAATCTATTCCAGCAAGCAAAAGTGCGCCTCTTCGCTGAGTCTCTCGGGATCAAACAGATCACGCTTGGTCCGCAATCGGGTCGTATTGAATTCAGGGAAAAAACAAAAGTCGATCCAATGGTGCTCATCAGTCTGGTACAGTCCAAATCTCATGAATACAAACTCGATGGTGCAACAGCATTGAAAATCATTCGAGAAACGATTGGAGCAGAGGCGCGCTTAGAGTTTATTCATGAAGTTCTCGATGCATTAAAAAGGCCTGCAACCATATGACAAAACGGATCATCAGTTTTCTTATCACCGTCCTGATGACATCTGCAGTCCATGCTGAAGTAAGACCCTATGCCCTTGAAGTCTTAATTTTTTCGCGTCCCGAACCAGTGCAATCAATTACTGAAGTCTTCCCAGAAACAGAGCCTCTAGCACCAGAGAGCTTTAATTTATTATTTGCTTTGAATTCAGGCTTTAAAAACTTAACGCCACTGCCTGATTCGAGCCGGGTTTTAAGAAATTCTGCGCTTCGCATCCAGACTCAATTGAATGGTCAGATCTTGTTCCACAAACGCTGGATTCATCCGCTCACCGAAAACCAACAAACCAACCCATGGTTCCAGATCTCTGGCACCGCAGATAACGGCTTTAGCCTTAATGGTTATTTACGCTGGTCAATCGATCGATTCATTGAGGTCGACGCGGATTTGAGGGTGACGCGCGCAGGCGTGCGACAAGCACCTGAAGGAACACCTCAGAACGAAGTTTATGTACTCAAAGAATTCAGAAAAATGTCCTCAAAAGACATTCACTATCTCGACCATCCCGCGTTTGGTGTCATTATTGCTGCTGAACCGATTGAGCTTGCAGGGCCTCAGGCTCAACCTGCAAATGCAGCGTCTGAGTCGGAAACGCAACCTCTGCCCCAAGCTCAGTAATCAAATCGTAAGTCTTCAACAATACGTCTTCTTTTACTGCATGATATTCAGTCCAGACAGTGGTTTTGGTGAAGCAGTAAATAAAGAAATCTAAAGAGCTTGGACCAAACTGATTGAAGTTCACCATCAATGTCTGCGAAGCATCAATATCGGGATGCTGTTCGAGCATAGTCCTAACCCGTTCGACAATGGGTCGAATCTGACTGGCATCGTCATAACGAACCCCGACCGTTTCATAAATCCTGCGATGTGACATCCGGGACGGATTCTCTACCGCGATCGATAAAAATGTCGCATTAGGGACGTAGAGTGGTCGCTTATCAAATGTTCGAATTGTTGTGAGTCGCCACCCCAACGACTCAACAGTGCCTTCGATATCTCGATCAGGTGAACGGATCCAGTCACCGACACCAAATGGACGATCAAGGAAAATCATCAGACCACCAAAGAAATTCGACAACAGATCCTTGGCAGCAAAACCAACGGCAATCCCGCCAAGACCACCAAAAGCAAGCACACCAGAGACCGAGAAACCGAGGGTTTGGAGAATAATCAAACCACTGGTAATCATCACGGTGATTCGAATTAACCGGCCGATTGCATCAATCGTTGTGAGATCCAAATCATCACTCTGCGGATCGTGCATCATGCGACGCTGGACGCGATCAATAAATCGAATCAAAGCCCAAGTGAGAGTGGCAATCACCAGTGCAGAACGCAGTGGGCTAAAAATTACTTCGATGTCTAAACCCACAGATGCTCGCTCGAGCGCAAAAGTGAGACCCACGACCCAAACCAATGTCCTCGCTGGACCTTGAAGGGCCACAAAAAATGTATCGTCCCATTTCGATTCAGTTTTCTCAGCTCGGGTTTTCAACGTGCGGATAAAACGGCGAACAAAATACGAACCAAAGACTGTTAGCAGTACAATGACAAAGAGCTCGACACCACGAAGTACAGCGACCGGCGACACACCAATTCCTGTCAATGGACCCTCGAGTAATGAAAGAACAGATTCAATGAGCAGCTCGAGCATGTCAGGATTCCACGATTGAAACTAATGTGCCTGGTGAGATTTGATCAGCCAGTTCACAGATATCTTGAAGACACATACGCACGCATCCATGCGACAGTGGGACACCCATCGGCTCCGATGGTGGAGTGCCATGAATATAAATATAACGTCGCTGACTATCGACTTGTCCACCGCGATTCAATCCGCTTTCATTGCCACAGAGCCACAAGATCCGACCTAGAATCCAATCACGATCGGGATAGGCATCATGCAGTTGCTCTGTCCAAACCTCGCCTGTGGGGCGTCGGCCGACGAATACCGTGTTTTCAGGCTCACCACAACCGATAATCGCACGTATTCGGTGGCTACCACGTGGTGTGCAACCAGAGCCCTCTCGCTCACCTGGACCGTTCAGGGCAGTTGAACAGGGATAATCAACAACACCATCGGTCGTAAAAACTCGACAATTTTGCGTTTTGAGATTGATCTCGATTGATTCGATTGCCATAGTCCAAGTTTAGCACTTGGTAATAACAAAACTGGATGAAAAACCAATGAAAGTGATGACTATCTCGGGCTTCGGTGGCCCTGAAGTATTTTCTCTCCACGAAATGCCTGAACCCACAGCAGGCGAAGGACAAGTCGTCATTGATGTCAAAGCATCAAGCGTCAACCCAATCGATTTAAAAATTCGAGCAGGCATGGTTCCTCCAGCTACACCTCCATTCCCTGCTGTATTACACGGAGACGTCGCGGGGGTCGTGACTGAAGTTGGACCTGGTGTTGATCATCTCCAAGTGGGCGATGAAGTCTGGGGGTGTGCAGGCGGATTTAATGGTCTGCCCTCGGGTGCACTGGCTGAAAAAATGCTGACCGACGCACAGTTAGTCACCAAAAAGCCAAAAAATCTTTCATTTGTGGAAGCAGCGGCGCTACCACTTGTGTCTTTGACAGCATGGTTTGCGCTTGCTGACCGGGCACAAGTGAAAGCTGGCGACAAAGTTCTAGTCCACGCAGGTGGTGGCGGTGTCGGTCACGTTGGTATCCAAATCGCTAAGCATTTGGGTGGCACCGTTCATACGACAGTGAGTAATGAAGAAAAAGCGGGCTATGCGCGGGAACTTGGAGCGTCTGAAACCATTTTGTACAAGGGCTTGTCAGTTGAGGATTATGTGAATCAATACGCCGAAGGTAAAGGGTATGACATCGTATTCGACACCGTCGGAAGCGATAACTTGGATGCAAGTTTCCAGGCTGCGCGTTTTGGGGGAACTGTGGTCAACATCGCAGCGCGCTCAACACACGATTTAAGTCCGATGCATGCGAGAAGCCTGACGCTACACGTCGTCTTCTTAGTCGGTCAGGTAGCCAACCCGATGAACCGGCACAGTATTCGACCACGTCTTGAAAAGCTGGGTGAAATGGCTGAAAACGGGGAACTACGCCCACTGATTGATCAGCAACAGTTCGAATTTGAAGACGTTGCCGATGCGCATGCCTATTTAGAGTCAGGCGAGGCGATCGGCAAGGTTGTTCTTATCCGGTAACTTCGTCGACTAACTCGATCCAATGTTTGACCGGAGTGTTCGCTCCGGTCGACAAATGGAGCTGGCATCCAACGTTTGCGGTTGCAATCGTTGGTGCGCCAGTAGCTTCAAGAGCCTTCACCTTATTCTTCAAAAGTCGCTTACTGAGGTCAGGCTGGAGAATCGAATAGGTACCGGCAGATCCACAACATAAGTGAGAATCAGCCACAGGTTTTAAATCAAATCCAAGCTCTCTCAACACGCTCTCCGTTAAGCCGTTGAGCTTCTGCCCATGTTGCAAGGTGCACGGCGAGTGAAATGCGAGAGTTTTTGCGCCTCTGACTTTGAGTCCACCGAGATCCTCGTTCACCAATACCTCGGAAATATCCTTGGCGAGCTCAGAGACCCGCTGCGCTTTCTCGGCATATAGCGGGTCATCAGCAAAAAAATGTCCATACTCTTTGACCATCACGCCACACCCCGATGCCGTAATCACAATCGCTTCAGCACCTTGTTCGATCATAGGCCACCAGGCATCGATATTCCGTTTGACCGCGTCATAGCTTCGATCGTGATCACTTAAGTGATGTGCCACAGCACCGCAACAACCGGCTTCTTTCGCCGCAATTAACTGAATACCCAAACGATCGAGTACACGAGCAGCAGCCGCATTCACATTCGGGGTTGCCGAAGGTTGAGCACAGGCCTCAAGGACTAACATCGTCCGGGCATGAGTCGATTTGGGCCACACACTCGGCGTAACACGCTGAGGGATCTTACGACGGATTGGACCTGGCATCAGGGGACGAAAGAGTTGTCCCATACGCATCAGGAAACCAAAAAGCGATCGATTTGGAATCACAACAAGGAGTGCCTTCCGAATCAATGTCTGTATCCACGGACGACCCACTTCATCCTCGACGATCTTGCGACCGATATCTGCAAGACGCCCGTAATCAACACCTGAAGGACAGGTTGTCTCACACGATCGGCAGGTTAGGCAGCGATCAAGGTGTGTTTGTGTTGATCCGGTTGGGGTTGCGCCCTCTAGAATTTCTTTGATTTGATAAATCCGACCTCGCGGTCCATCAAGTTCATCACCAAGTAACTGGTATGTCGGACACGTCGCTGTACAAAATCCACAGTGAACACATTTTCTGAGAATTGCCTCAGCCTCGCGGCCATAGTCCGTATTGGCATAACGCTCAACGATATTGGTTTGCATCAGTGAGCCTCCTCCAACAAACGACCTCGATTAATCAATCCATGTGGATCCATCGCGTCCTTTACACGCTGATTCAATCGCAAGATTCCAGATTCAAGCGGCTGCATACCCGTTCCGGCATCACGGTCACGCGCAAAGCAGGTTGCGTGTCCACCAATTCGTGCAGCCAACTCAAATGGTGATAGATCGTTCGGTGAAGCAGTGATCCATCGCTGTCCACCTGCCCAATCAAAACAGAACGCATCAACGGCATCAGTTGGCGTGGTTGGAGCGACAGAGATCCTCCAGAGCCATTCTTTACCAGAATTAAATTCATTGGCTGTCATGTCACGGAGACTCGACCAAAACTGACTCGCATCTTTTAACGTCTCACCACCAATCGCGACAGCTGCCGACTCAACCCCGCTGGCAGCACCTGACAAACGCACATATAAGCAACCACCGATCCAAGACGCAGCCGATACCGGATAAGGACGGCGTCCAATCCGAATCAGCGTATCAAGCGCTTCCGCTTGGGTGCATTGAAGAACCTGTGTCTGCTCCTTCTCTGGAATCGGTAAAACCTTGACCGAAATCTCAGTCAGAATACCTAACGTACCAAAGGCACCGATAGACAAACGAGACAGATCATAGCCGGCAACGTTCTTCATCACTTCGCCACCAAATTTAAGATGCTGGCCGAGACCATTGATCAAGCGGACACCGAGCACACAGTCGCGCGCACTACCAAGATGCATCCGTCGTGGCCCAGAGAGCCCTGACGCCATTACTCCACCAATCGTGGATTGATCGCCAAAACGTGGTGGCTCAAACGGCAACATTTGGCGCGATTCACTTAAACATGATTCAATCTCTTGAAGCGTTGTCCCACTTTTTGCAGTTAACACAAGCTCAGTCGGCTCATAATTGATGATGCCAGTGTGCTCCTGCATCGATACAGGCTCATCCTTCAAACGACCAGCTAAAAATGCCCTAGTGTTACCGCCGATAACGGATACTGGTTCTTTCGCCGCAAGGCGACGGCATAAGATTTCAACTAAGGACATTAAAAACGTTCCAATTCGGGATGAGGCATCTGCCCATGGTGAATATGCATTTTTCCAAACTCTGCACAGCGGTTCAGTGTCGGTACAGCTTTTCCTGGGTTCAGAATTCCTGTTGGATCAAAGGCTGCCTTCACAGTATGGAATTGTGTCAATTCATCTGAAGAGAACTGCACACACATTTCATTAATTTTTTCGATACCCACACCATGCTCTCCGGTGATCGTTCCACCCACCTCAACCGACAGCTCAAGAATTTCAGCGCCGAAGTCTTCAGCTCGTTTCACTTCATCAGGATCATTCGCGTCAAACAAAATCAACGGGTGTAAATTGCCATCACCAGCGTGGAATACATTCGCACACCGGAGCCCGTATCGTTCCGACATTTCACGCATTCGTCTCAGTACGAGTGAGAGGTGTTTACGTGGAATAGTGCCATCCATGCAGTAGTAGTCAGGTGAGATTCGACCAACAGCTGGGAATGCGCTCTTACGACCTTTCCAGAAAAGCAGGCGCTCTTCCTCGTTGGTCGCAACGCGCAACATCGTTGCTCCAGACTCTTTCAAGATCGCCTCTACTCGAGCCAGTTCATCAGCAACCTCTTCTTTGGTTCCGTCGACTTCACACAAAAGGAGTGCTTCGGCATCAAGTGGGTAGCCTGCCTTCACGAAATCTTCCACGGCAGCGACTGCTGGCCCATCCATCATTTCAAGACCAGCAGGAATAATCCCCGCAGCGATAATGTTACCGACAGAATCGCCGGCTTTCGTGACATCATCAAATGCAGCCATCACGACGCGCATTTCTTCGGGTTTCGGCAGCAATCTGACCGTGACCTCCAAAACAACCGCCAACAAACCTTCACTTCCGATGGTCAGAGCCAAGAGATCATAACCCGCTGAATCCAACGCATCAGATCCGACTGTCACAATAGACCCGTCATCCAAAGCGACAGTGACTGACAAGACATTGTGAACGGTCAAACCGTATTTCAAACAATGCACACCACCTGAATTTTCAGCGATATTTCCTCCGATCGAGCACGCAATCTGTGATGAGGGATCGGGAGCGTAATACAAGTCAAGGTGACTCACCGCTTCTGAAATCGCCAAATTCCGAACACCGGGCTCAACACGCGCAATCCGAGCGTCTTCGTCGATCTCAAGAATTCGACTAAACTTGGCCATGACGAGCAAAACCCCGTCAGCGTGCGGTAACGCACCACCTGACAATCCGGTTCCAGCACCGCGAGCCACCACCGGCACACCAAGAGCCTTGCATGTCTTGAGTACATGACAGACTTCATCTCGCGTCTCAGGAAGCACAACCACTTTTGGCTTCGCTTTGAACATCGTTAAGCCATCGCACTCATAGGGTGCTGTGTCTTGCTCACGGAATAAGACTCGATCGGATTGAACACCGGTCGCTAATGCAGCGACTAATTGTCCGGTTTCCATGGAATCACCTTCTAAGGGTCAATTGTGGTTTCTAAATAACTCGTGTCGGAGGGTATCACAGGCATGCAGTCGAAATCCGACTAAGTGGTAAGACCAATGAAAAGTAGTCGCGCACTCGATAAGACCAAGCCGCAGTAACACACTCGATAGAACCAAAACGGTGAAACCCTCTGATTTAGATAGATCCCAAGGCGAACTGCAAAAGGTCCAGTTGTGGCGAGAATCAAAGATGTCAATAAGACTTTGTCAGTGAACTGGTCTAACCAGTAATATGGAAATACTTTGACAAAATTGACGAAGAAAAAGAATACAACAGTGGTAGCGGCGTAGATTTTTGGGTCAAGTTTTTGAGGCAACAATGCAACTTGGAGTGGCGGCCCGCCTGCATGCACACTAAAACTTGTGAATCCTGCAACCATACTCCAGAAGCGGGTATGCCAAGGTCCAGGTATGCGCCTCTGTGCCGATTGTACCAACCCTAAATGCTCGATCCACCATTGAACTCCAAACCCTAGCCCAATGACGCCAATCATGATTCTAAGAGCGTTTTCCGTTAGTACATGGAAGCTCAGTGCACCAACACAGACACCAAGACCTGCTGCTGGTAGTAGTCGTTTGAGTTGCACCCAGCACCATTGACCACGCCACCCATAAAGTCCTGCGAGATCCATTATGATTAAGCATGGAAGCATGATCGCCGCTGCTTGATTCACGGGGATGGCTGCCGCAAGAAATGGCACACCCACAACACCCAGGCCGCCTCCAAAGCCACCTTTGGAAACGCCTACAATAATTATTCCGGTGAAAGCGAGACCCCAGAAAAAGGGGTCTGTAATTAAAGTTGTCCCCATCAAATAGGAACTGCGCTAGGAAACTTATTCTTCAGGTGGAGTCTCAGCAATATCTGCAGGCTTATCTTCATTAGGGACTGGAGAAGCAAGTAATCTGTCTCGCAGCATTTTCTCAATTTCATCGGCGATTGCACGATTCTCGTCAAGAAACTGAGCTGCGTTCGCCTTGCCTTGACCAATACGCTGGCCGTCATAGGAATACCACGCCCCAGACTTCTCAACCAGGCCTTCCTGGACACCAAGATCGAGAACTTCGCCCATGTGATAGATGCCCTGTCCATACATGACTTGAAACTCTGCTTGACGGAACGGTGGCGATACTTTGTTTTTTACGACCTTGACACGCGTTTCATTACCAACCACTTCGTCGCCCTGTTTCACACTACCGATACGACGGATATCTAAACGCACTGAACTATAAAACTTCAGCGCATTACCACCGGTCGTTGTTTCGGGATTACCAAACATAACTCCGATCTTCATTCGGATCTGGTTGATAAAGATAACAAGACAGTTTGAGCGCTTGATGTTACCGGTGATCTTACGAAGCGCCTGGCTCATCAATCGAGCCTGCAGACCCACATGCGTATCGCCCATATCTCCTTCGATTTCCGCGCGCGGCGTCAAAGCAGCCACCGAGTCGACCACTAAAATATCAACGCTACCGGAGCGGACGAGCATGTCAGCGATTTCCAATGCCTGTTCACCAGTATCTGGCTGAGACACCAGAAGATCATCGACGTTAACACCCAATTTACCGGCATACAGTGGGTCCAAGGCGTGCTCGGCATCAATAAATGCAGCCGTACCACCTGCTTTCTGACATTCAGCAATGGTTTGCAAAGTCAGCGTTGTTTTACCTGACGACTCTGGACCATAGATTTCAACAATTCGTCCTTTTGGAAGACCACCGATTCCAAGTGCAATATCAAGACCTAATGAACCAGTTGAAATCGCAGGGATCGCCTCACGGGGCGCATCGCCCATACGCATTACTGCGCCTTTACCAAACTGGCGTTCGATCTGACTTAAGGCGGCATCAAGCGCTTTGCGACGATTGTCATCCATTGAAATACCCTTCTCGTGTATGTGGAATATATGTCTAGAGTAACGATGTTCGGGCGCGCTGTCAGCAGAAAATACTGAAAATAATGTCAGTATTTTATGACAGGCGAGAAAGTAGCCCTTTCAACCAAGGAATGGTGATTTTTCTTTGATCACGCAAGCTCTCTTGGTTCATCGCATCTAGCAAATCCATTAAATTAGCCGTATTTCTGGGTAGCCTCGGCTTCAGAAAACGAGTGACCTCGGGCGCTAACTCAATTCCAAGACGTTCAAGTTGGCACCGAAAAAGACGTCCGATATCGTCATCATCTAAACCATCAAGCGGTAATATCATTGCAGCATGCGCACGACTCGCCAAATCAGGCAGCGTGATGAACTCATCTGCACGAGGTGATGTCTCAGAAATCAATACCAGTCCATTGGTCTTATGCTTCCACCATGAAAACAGCGCAGATTCAGAAACGAAATGATGTAACCAATGATCGATGCGATCCAGAACAAGTCCACACCCAACATCAAGATACTCGAACAACTCAGGCGCAACTTCAGGACGAATATCACTACAGTCATAGTAGCCAAATTCAAATCGTTCAGCGATCACTAGACCAAGATGGGTCTTACCAACACCGGGTGCTCCATAAACCCAAAGTTCCGCTGAGTGTCCAAACAGATAGTCTCGGACATGGGAGATAATCATCCGATGCTGCTCAGTTTCAATCCAGCATTCCAACGAATATCCCACGGGCTTCTCGAGATTCAGGATCTCTTGGATCGGTTGTTTTTGCTGTGTCACTTCAGTGAATACACCAACGGAGAAATAAATTGGATCGATTTAAAAGCTGACACCACATCATCAGTCGCACCGAGTGACAGTTGTGTATTCAGAACGATTGATGCATCTGTGGCTCGAATCTCTGTGGCCTCGATTGCCACACCATCAGATGTTTCAAGATGATCGATTAGATCCATCAGGCGAATCACATCGGTGTACTCAACTCTTACAGTCCATTGCCCAGCAACAATCTCATCACCTGGTCTGAACGATGTTAGCGAGTCGCGCTCTTCAATGGACGCCACTTGGATGGGCTCCATCGTTTCAGAGACTGATCGCGCATACTGCATCACAACTTCGATCAGTGCATAGGCTCTCGCATCTGAATCAGCACCAAATATCTCCCCAGTACGATACTCACCATTGGATTCAAACAACCAATATTTCAGTGATTGCCGCTCAGGCCGATCGCCAATAACCAGGATATGTGGGATCCCATAACGCGCAGATGCATTAGTCACGGCACCGGCAAACTCTCCCCAAATCTCTGCAGGGGACAACGCAAGTGTGTCTTCAAGATCCATCAAAGGGCGCTGCATTGGCACACCAAACCGCTGGCTCGCTGCCAACAGCCGATCAATAATCAAATTAGATTCTTGACCGATCATCAAACGCTCAAGGCCGCGTTCCTCAGTTGCCCAAATCAGGAGTTCAGGACGCTCGGTTTCCCAAAGCTCAATTCCAGCTGTGACCAATCGAGCTTTTAATCCATCCACATCGATATCCACGATAAAGGTATCGCCATCGTAACCATAGGAGTTCACTAACGCTTCTGACAAGCTAAACAGATCAGAGGCTCTACTGATCATTTGAGCCTCTGGAATTCCGGTCAGTTTCTCTGCAGCACCTTTTATCGTATTTGCAATCGCCTCTTCGACGTTAAACAGAGACGGCTTTTCAACTTCAATGCGATACTCGAGCGCATTGACTACTGACGAAAATAAATACGCGATAACGAAAAAAAATCGTGCTGTCATGAGATCTCACATTAGTTCAGTTAACTCGGCAAATGATACACTCCCCCCACAATTCACGCAGGAAGCTATTTAGTCAATGGGTCAAGATCATCAGAAAGGTCTCTCATATCGAGACGCTGGTGTCGATATTGATGCTGGAAACGCACTGGTCGAACGCATCAAACCGCACGCAAAAAGAACCGCCCGCAAAGAATCTTTGGGCGCCCTCGGCGGTTTCGGTGCTTTGTTTAAGATTCCACAAGGATACCAAAGCCCGGTCCTCGTCTCAGGAACAGACGGCGTCGGAACCAAATTAAAACTGGCGATCGACTATCATCGGCACAGCCACATCGGTGAAGACTTAGTAGCGATGTGCGTCAACGACCTTATTGTCGCGAACGCAGAGCCTCTTTTTTTCCTCGATTACTACGCGACAGGACACCTCGATGTTGATGTTGCTGAATCCGTAATCGCGTCGATCGCAAATGGTTGTGAATTATCCGGTTGCGCACTTGCTGGTGGTGAAACAGCTGAAATGCCGGGCATGTATCACGACGGCGATTATGATCTTGCGGGCTTTTGCGTTGGTGTCGCGGAAGAATCAAAAATTCTCGACGGCACTGCAGTCAAGGCCGGTAATACCATCATCGGTCTGCCCTCTTCAGGACCGCACAGTAATGGGTATTCGTTGATTCGAAAGATCATCGCGTATGCGGATATCGATCCCGAAACGGAACAGTTCACTCCAGATTCGACCGTGCTCGATGCCGTCATGCAACCGACCCGGATTTATGTCAAACCTGTCCTTAAAGCGATGGCGACTGGCCGAGTCACAGGTGCGGTACATGTTACCGGTGGAGGGTTCCAAGAGAACTTGCCCCGTTCTTTCGGTAGCGATTTGGCTGCACACATCGATCTCGATGCGTGGGATCGTCCAGCGATTTTCAAATGGCTTGAAGCACAGGGTGACGTAGGCGCCGAAGAAATGTTGAGAACCTTCAACTGCGGTATTGGCTTTATTATGTTCTGCCCGCCTGAGCATTCTGCTGAAGTCACTGACATACTTACGTTAGCCGGCGAACAGCCAATTGTCATTGGCGAACTCAGAGAACGTAAAACTGATCCTGTGGTTTTCTCAGGAGCCTTCTCTTAATGCAGGTGGTTTGCTTAATTTCAGGGGGCGGAAGTAATTTACAAGCTCTCATAGATTGGCAAACCAAAGGGCTACTAGGTGATGCAGAAATTGTTGGTGTAGTTTCAAACAATGTTGACGCTCCTGGTCTAGAGCGAGCAAAGAAGGCAAACATTCCTGTTTCGTGTCTACCACACCACCATTACCCCGATCGAATAGAGTTTGATAGAGCACTCATGCAGTTGATTGATGGTTATCAACCAGATCTCATCGTACTCGCTGGGTTCATGAGAATTTTGACACCAGAATTTGTGAATCACTATGCCGATCGGCTGATTAACATACACCCATCACTGCTACCCAAATACAAAGGCCTGCATACACACCGACGCGCCATCGAAGCAGGCGATACAATTGCGGGAGCAACTGTTCACTGGGTCTCCGAAGAACTCGACTCCGGCGGTATCATTCGACAGATTGAGGTACCGATCTATGCTGACGATTCAGAGGAGTCACTCAAAAAACGAGTGCTTGAGGCAGAGCATGCATTGTATCCCTCAGTTATTCGTGACCTGTCTTTGGGAGTCATCACATGTTGAGAGTACTTGCTCTACTCTCAGTGTTTGTCACTTTACCCGCCCTTGCACAGGGCTACGAAGCCAAATACGACATGATTTGGAGCGTTGGTATTAAGCTCGAGGCGGAGGCAATCGAAACGTTAAAGCAAACCGGCGATCGTTTTAAAATGGTTCTCGATGCGACCGCGAGTCTTGGCTCAGCGAATGAAACGACCAACCTACTGTTCAGCAATGAAAACGGCTGGAAGCCCTTAGATTACAATTACACACAGAGCATCCTCGGACGCACGACTGGCCGTAACTTCCGATTTAACTGGAACAAGAAATCATTGGCATGGCTCCACGAACCCGAACGCGCCGAAATCACGATTCCTGACGACGCAGTTGACCCCTTAGGATTTCGACTACAACTTGCTCACCTGTTACGTAACGGTCAGGCCTTACCTGAAACGATCACCATGCTTGATGGGAACGACATCAAAGCGCGTTCAGTGATCCCTGGTGAGCTTGAAACGCTCATCACACCATATGGCCAGATTGAAGCGCAAAAGTTCACACTGAAAAATGATAAGTCCGATCCTAAGCGCAAATTTGAATTTTGGCTTGCACCTTCACTTGATTATCAACTTGTGAAACTCGAAAAACGTGACAAGAAACGGCTTTTTGCATTGACGCTCAAAGCATTTAAGAAAGCAGGGACACCCTAATCACCGAGGGTACATATGCAAACAGGGCTTCACCTGTCGATTCACGCCTTTGAACCGACTGCTTGGGATGCACTCAATCCATCGGGTTACCCAGGGTTATTACATGGCTTTTTATCCGCTCTTGAGGATTCAAAAAGTGTCGGTGAAGGAACTGGATGGCGACCACTCTACGCGTCTGTCACCGAAAATAATGAATTAATTGGAGCGATGGTTTGCTATCTCAAATCGGACTCATACGGTGAATATGTATTTGACTGGGCATGGGCTGACGCCTATCACCGTCAAGGTCTTAATTACTACCCAAAGTGCATTACAGCGATTCCATTCACGCCCGCATCCGGGCCGCGCATTTTGATCAGAGATAGTGCCGATCAAAAGGAAGTAACACGTCTCCTTATCAAAACTCTGAAACAAGAGCTCACCGGCCGAGTCTCAAGTTGGCACATACTGTTTCCTGACGAAGAGAGTTACCAATGCTTGCAGACAAGCGATTCATGGCTTGAGCGACTCGGCGTTCAGTTTCACTGGTTTAATCAAGAATTTGAGACCTTTGATGATCATCTTGCAACCTTCAATTCAAAGCGACGAAAGGAAACGCGCCGGGAGCGTCGGCGTGTTGCCGAGCAAGGGATTATATTTGAGCGACTCAGTGGTCATGATATCGACGGTGATGCACTTGATACATTGTTCCAGTGCTATCAGATGACCTATCGCATTCGTGGGAGTCTCGGTTATCTAACTCGTGAATTTTTTGAGTATGCAGTCGAACGAATTCCTGATGCCATTCGGGTCGCTTTCGCAATCCATCAAGGCAAACGCATCGCGATGTCATTTTGCCTACGCGATCAAAAGACGCTCTATGGTCGTTACTGGGGAGCTCTATATGATGTGGACTGTCTCCACTTTGAGACCTGCTTTCACCAGTGGATTGAAGATGCTATCGAACAGGGTATTGAGCGCTTTGATCCAGGTGCTCAAGGCGAGCATAAAATTGCACGGGGTTTCAGGCCTATCAAAACACGGAGCCTTCACTGGATCGAAAATCAGGAATTCGGTTCAGCGATCGAACAGTTCCTGATCAGGGAACGTGCGCATATCGAGCATTATTTTCAGGCCTGTGATGACCATACACCTTTCAAATTATCAGACGAGGCACTTCGCATTTAAGAGATACTCGCAAATTTGCCTTTTGAATTGGATCGAAAAATCACGGTTCAAACAAACTACTGGATGCATTCCACTCCTAAAGGCTGAAGCCCGTTATACTTAGTCCTTTCCACATTACTACATATGGATGCGATATGCGGACCTCCCAACTGTTACTGCCAACATTAAAAGAAGATCCGGTTGATACCGTTGTCATCAGTCACAAACTGATGTTACGTGCGGGCATGATTCGACAACTCGCGTCAGGCCTTTACACATGGTTACCGCTTGGCCTTCGCGTACTAAAGAAGGTCGAACGTATTGTACGTGAAGAAATGGATCGAGCGGGAGCTCAAGAAGTATTGATGTCAGGCGTTCAACCTGCAGAGCTCTGGCAAGAATCAGGTCGCTGGGGTCAATTCGGACCTGAACTACTCCGCCTTAAAGATCGCCATGAGCGCGATTTCTGTCTTGGCCCAACGCACGAAGAAGTCGTTACGGATATTGTTCGTCGCGAGGTCAGTTCCTATAAGCAGTTACCACTGAATTTGTATCAAGTTCAAACAAAATTCCGTGATGAAGTGCGTCCACGCTTTGGAGTGATGCGTTCACGGGAATTCATTATGAAAGATGCCTATTCGTTCGATATTAACGAAGATGGCATGCGCCAGAGCTATCAAGCAATGTACGACGCTTATTGCCGTATTTTCGATCGATTCGGTCTCGACTATCGCGCGGTTCTCGCTGATTCAGGTGCGATTGGTGGTAGTGGATCGCAAGAATTCCATGTTCTTGCAGACTCAGGCGAAGATGACATCGTGTTCTCAAATGGCTCTGACTACGCGGCCAACATTGAAAAAGCTGAATGTATTGCCGCCGGAACTCGCCAGGCGCCTGTAGAAGAGATACGCAAAGTCGAAACACCAACGCAAAAAACGATCGAAGCCCTAGTCAAAGACTTTAATCTCGCGATCGAAAATACAGTCAAAACACTCATCGTCCGAGCATCTGATATCTGCCAATCTGATTTTGTTGCCCTCATCGTTCGCGGCGACCACACGCTGAATGAGGTCAAAGCAGAAAATCATGCCATGGTCGCCAGCCCACTCACGTTCGCAACAGAAAGCGAAATCAAATCGATCATGGGGGCCGGGCCGGGCTCTCTCGGTCCTGTCAATTGCCCAATTCCTGTCATCGCTGATAGACAAGCTGCCTTATGTTCTGATTTTGGAGCGGGTGCAAACGAAGATGGGTGGCATTATTTCGGCATTAGCTGGGATCGTGATTGTGCCGAGCCTGAAACAGCAGATTTGCGCAATGCTGTCGAGGGAGACCAAGCACCTGACGGATCAGGAACTTACCTCATCCGCCGAGGCATCGAGGTAGGCCATGTTTTCCAACTTGGCCAAAAATACTCTGAAGCATTGAATGCGACGGTTCTTGATGAAAACGGTAAGCAGTCGACATTATTTATGGGGTGTTACGGGATTGGAGTGACACGCATCGTAGCAGCGGCGATTGAACAATGTAATGACGATCGAGGAATCTGCTGGCCGCCATCCCTAGCGCCCTTTGATGTCTGTATCGTTCCTATTGGCGGCAATAAAAACCCAGTTGTCGATGAAGAAGCTTTGCGTATCCAGAGCGAACTTCAAGACAGAGGCTTAGATGTGCTACTCGATGATAGGAACATGGGGCCCGGTCCTCGGTTTGCTGATATGGACCTAATCGGAATTCCGGTTCGCATCGTGGTCAGCGCTAAAACCCTTGAAGAATCAGAAGTTGAACTCAAACAACGAACTGAAGCAGACGCAACACGCGTGCCTCTTGATGATATTGTCGACATTGTGATGACACTCGAATGGCTCAAATCTTAGTTCTTTTTTACAGCCGAACTGGCCATGTCGCCTCGCTCGCTGAGGCAATCGCCGAGGGAGTTGAGCAGGGAGGCTGTGAAGCCAAGCTACGCACTGTCCCAACGCTTTCACCCTCGCACGCAGAGCCGGCTGGTAATCAGTTTGAAAGTGAGGATGGTTATCTCTTTGCAACCAAAGATGACTTGAGAGACTGCGATGGCCTAGCTCTTGGCTCGCCATCTCGCTTCGGAACGATGGCGGCTCCACTTAAAGGCTTCCTGGAAACGACATCTGATCTCTGGCTATCCGGCGCGATGATCGATAAGCCAGCATGTGTTTTTGCGTCGGCGTCATCGCTACACGGCGGACATGAGGCCGTACTTCAGTCGATGATGACTCCACTGTTGCATCATGGCATGGTCGTCATGGGATGCCCGTATTCTGATCCTGGCCTTGCAGCCACAGCAGGCGGCGGCACGCCCTATGGCCCCACCCATCTCGACGCGGACACTCTTCGCCCGCACGAACGGGAGATGGCTGTTCGCTCAGGACAGCGACTCGCCAAATGGAGTCAACATGACTGATGCAAATACCTATCGCCAGAGAAAGCAGATGTTTTTCGGTTGGTTACGGATTTCCTTGATCGCCCTGATTGCGCTCAGGATTTCGGGCCTCTGGCTATTAACGCCTCCAGCAACGGCTATGGGTGCAATCGGTGTCACACTGATCTTAGTCGCTTTTGTATGGCCTGTATTGAAGCAACATATCAAAGCAAGTCTTTGGCTTAGCTTCGTCTCCTGTTTGTTCTTCACAACAGGCGTTTTAAATGCCATGACTGACGGGCGCGAGCTGTTTGGCATAATCGAATCACTCTTGGCCGCAACGATTTTTGTGAGTGCGATGATGTTCGCGCGCTACGCTTACCGGGAGCTTGAAGCTATAGCAGAAGCGTCAGAGCGATTGACCACATAAGCAGGCCAATTCCAATGTCAAGGATTGTCCATGCTTTTGGATTCTCAAAAGTCGGTCGCAGCAGACGCGCGCCATACCCTAATGCGAGAAACCACACCCAGCTCGCAGAGACAGCACCGACTGCAAATGACAACTGATCCTCCGATCCATATTGCGCGCCCAAACCACCGATGAATACGAGCGTATCCAAATAGACATGTGGATTCAGCAACGTCACACCAAGGATGGTCCACAAGGCGGGCCAGAATGATTCAATCACGCGACCTTCTATTCCAAGCACGTGATTTTTTAAAGCAGAACGAAAACACATCGCCCCGAAACCAACCAAAAAGAGTGCTCCACCGATCCGTGTGACCCACTCAAATGGTGGCCAAAACTGAACGATTGCACCCATACCGTAGACACCAGCCGCCATCAATAAGGTGTCGCAAAAAATACATACGAAAATCGTTACCGCCACTTGGCGACCAGCAATCCCTTGTCGTAAAACATGCGCGTTTTGGGCCCCGATTGCGGCTATTAAGCCAAGCGCAATCCCAAAGCCAGAGGCAGCAACAAACCAGTTCAAAGTCATCCTTAGTGGCCAAAAAATTAATTTGGTCACCGATAATATCAACGGTACAAGATCCGAGCGTACAGTGTTTCAAACTTATCGCCCGAGAGGCCTTATTCAGGGATTGACCCCGGCCAACGGACTAGGGCGGCTGTTGCAGCCTAGAGGGGCTGTAAAAGCTCTACATTTAGGTGCTTTTCAAACGCCTTGCTGAGAGTACAGACTCAAACAAATCTTCCCGTCTCACAAGAAAATATAGCCGACGATCTGCCCCCATCGCGCCCCAAAGAAGAAGGCGGTCACCTTCAGCCAAGACAAGTCCCTCCCCGGGAAACGGAACCAGATCGCCATTTAATCTAATCAATAGCAGGCATATTAACGGCATACCCGGATAATCAAGGCCCGGATCAACCAACAAATCGCCAAGCTTTGGAGCCATCGCTGTTTGTAAAAACGGGATCACCCCGGGCGCTTGTTCGCTATCTAACGTCAAATCAAAGTGCGCTAACTCCGGCCTTTCTCCGGCAAGCCGCAGGTTAAGCTTTTCAATAATCCCACCGACCAAGGCCTCAGGCATTATTTCGAGTTGGCCCAAGAACTGATGCAGTAGTGGTGTGGTAATTCGTGCGTACATCTCTTGCGCAATGATCCGACCCTCACGCAACACAAAATTAAAATGTCCCTGACCAAACACAGGTTCACTAGTCGGTTTGTTCCGACGTGCCACAGTGAGTAGTTTGGGATTTTCCGATTGGGCCGTTAAAAGAATCGATAAATTGTCGCCATCGTCGCTGGTTCCAGCGACGATGCCCACAGCCTCACCGATTTTTGCCTCGCGCAAGGTTTGTGCTTCTGTCCCGATCCCTTGAATCCACGACCAATCACCCTGATCCACCGGTGCTATCGAACTCACCAGACAGAAAGGGATCTGTTCTCGGACAAAAGCCTCAACCATCGTCTCAGCCATTCGCCCATTTGCACAAATAATCCAATGACCTGAGGTTGGAACATCTACCACTTCAATTTGATTCAGATCCGGATCAACCAATTCATGATACAGAGCAAACGCATTTGGCTTACGGATCAGTTGAGTGACAGTCCGCCCTGCGACCCTAAAAGGATCAACAACAACTTCGGTATCAAAACTTCGGAGATTACGCGTGTTTGCATCGGTAGACGAACGCGCATACACAGGAACCCGCGGCGCGAGAATCCGCGTATTGGTCGCCAGTGTCAGATTAACCTGATCTTCGTCTGTCAGGGCGAGTACACCACGGCATAATGCGCGCTGTACGCCAGCATCAACGAGGGTCTGCGGCTCGGCAACATCGCCAACCAAAATATCAAGCTCATAACTTGAGGCAGACAGCCTCGCTGCGTCTGCGCGAGTGACGTCTGAATCGATCATCACGCACCGGACACCGGATTGATCCAGAAATCGAATCAACTGGCTACCCGCGCCTCCATATCCACAAACGATCCAGTAGGGATGTTTAATTTCATGAATTCGGGACACCGAGCGTTGATAAAAACGTAAACGACGAAACGCAGGATCGGACAATACTGCAAACACAGAACCTATTGAATAAAGCCAAGCGATTACTGTCGAATACATCACAAACAACATCCACAGCTTTTGGCTCGGAGTGAATGGATGTGGAATTTCCCCAAACCCAATTGTGGTTGCCGTATAGCTGACCAGATAAAAGGCATCGAGAAACGAAAGGTGATAAACAACACCCTCTGGCGTTACCCCGGGAATCAATACGAGACCCAAGACGCTGATCGAATACGTAATGATCAGCGTGATGAGCGGTATCCGAAGCTCGAGCAGCAATAACCACATCGCCGCGCCACGGATCCGGGGCCGGCCTCGAGTGTTGGTGTTCATTAGCGTTTTAATTGGATTGTCTCAGCAATTAACAAAACAACGCTTGTGACGTTGGCGAGCATCGCACCGCCGGCGAGTGACACGACGCTCGCCATCACACCCACAGACACTTCGCCTGTCACCTGAGTCGCATACCCCCACATCACAGCGGCTACGATCAACTGGAGATCAGCCACGAGGCTGGTTGCCAATAAAACTGCGCCCAAGTGCGAGCGATCACCGATTTTCAGTACCGTTGCGATCAAAGACACCACTAGGGCAAAGAAAAATTCGTAAGGATTATGATGATGCGGGTTATCAATTTCACCGACAAAGAACCCGAAATTCAAAGTCAGTGCCAGAACAATAAAAAAAGCAAACCAGACTCGCTGGGTGTTCATATGCAACTCCAAACGATCGGGGGACGACGCCCCCTTTCGTTTATAGTCACCGATTATGCGACAGGATGCGAGACCGAGTTGAGTTTCGCTGCAGTTTCCGTTGGCAATAAATCTGCGATCGCGTCGCGCTCACCGACCAATTCATCGTTGGTGGCGTCCATTTTTCCGCGCGAGAACTCGCTCACATCGATACCCTGAACGACTTTATAATCACCGCCCTCACAGACCACTGGGTATGAGTAAATGACTCCTGGAGCGATTCCATAAGACCCATCTGAAGGCACAGCCATTGAGACAACTTTACCATTGGTGCCAAGAATCCAATCACGCATGTGATCAACCGCAGCCTGAGCAGCAGACGCGGCAGATGAAGCACCTCGCGCATCAATGATTGCTGCGCCACGCTTGGCAACGGTCGGTATGTAATCATTTTCATACCAGGCACGATCGATTTGATCCAATGCAGGCTGTCCTTTCACGGTCGCACAGTGAAGGTCCGGATACTGCGTCGGGGAATGGTTACCCCAGATATACGCATTATCCACAGCAGTTGCCGGAACACCTAAGTGGTTCGCCAAAATACCGACTGCTCGGTTGTGGTCTAGGCGGGTCATTGCCGTGAATTGACGTGGATCGAGGCTCGGTGCGTTGCGACTTGCTATCAATGCGTTGGTGTTCGCTGGGTTACCAACCACCAATACACGCACATCCTTTGATGCGTGATCATTCAGCGCTTTACCCTGGACAGAGAAGATCTTCGCATTC
>JAYNIS010000008.1:0-27119 GCA_038109325.1 Gammaproteobacteria bacterium
TGATGGAGTTCGGCGGCATGAGACGCGTCATCCTCGTGACCTCGAGCTTCCACATGCCGCGCGCAAAGATGCTATTCGACCGGGCAGGCATCGTATCGATACCCTACCCGACCGACTTTAAGTCGTCGGGGGCGCAAAGTGACTGGATGAGCTTCGTCCCAAGCGCCCATGGTCTGAATAGGACCTCAGAGGCGATCCGTGAGTTCATCGGGCGGCTCTATTATTCGATCAAGTTTTCGACCGACCGCTAAGCAGATACACTCGGGTTCATGATTAGATCATACGACAGAGACGACCATGTCACGCGCGACCCGGATCACCGACAACTACGCCCTCCTGAATAACCTTCACCGGCTGATGTGGGAGGCCTCCGACGCGATCACGGCGGTCTACCAGGCGGGCGACTTCGGCGAGACCCTCAAGTCCGACCAGTCGCCGGTGACACAAGCGGACCTCGCGGCGCACCACGTCCTTGTCGACGGACTCAGGAGGCTGACCTGTGATATTCCGGTCGTGAGTGAGGAGGACCCGGGCTCGATCTCTGTCGGACAAGGCGGGTCCTGTTATTGGCTGATCGACCCATTGGATGGGACCAAGGAGTTCATCAACCGGAACGACGAGTTCACCTGCAACCTCGCGCTAATCGAGGACCACCAGCCGACGCTCGGTTTTGTGTCGGTCCCGGCGCTGGGGCTTCTCTATTACGGCGGGCCCGCATGTGATTCGAAGCGAATCAGCCGCGATGGCGAGATCACCAGCCTCAACCCCTCGCAACAGCCCGGACTAACGCGTGTTGTCGCCTCCAAGTCCCACCTCAACGCCGAGACACAGGCCTTTATCGACGCGATCGAGGGTAAAGTTGAATTAGTTCAGGCCGGGAGCTCGTTGAAGTTCCTGAAGGTCGCCGAGGGGCTGGCCGACATCTATCCCCGGCTCGGCCCGACCTGTGAGTGGGACACCGCGGCCGCGCACGCGGTGGTGCTGGGTGTCGGTGGGTCGGTCACAGACCTCGACGGGGCCGAGCTCCGCTACGGCAAGGACGACATCCTCAACCCGTACTTTGTGGTGCGCGCGCAGGCATCATGACGGACGTTAGCTATCGCTTCATGTCGCGGTCAAAATTCTCATGTGACCCGAATGAGGCACGCCGACGTCACTCGTAGTGAGTCCACAGACGGAGAACCTTGATCGCATGGTCTTGCTCAAGGACCTGATAGACCAACCGATGCTGGATGTTAATTCGTCGAGAGTATGCACCCCTCAGGTCACCGACCAACCGCTCAAATGGTGGCGGCGTTACCCATGGATCGTCTTGAATAAGATCCAGCAATTGTTGGGCCTTGGGTTTGAGTCCGGAGGAGGCGAGCTTCTTGGCGTCCCGCTGGGCCTGGCGGGTAAAGTACAGTGTCCACATCACCAGTCGAGTTCGGTCGATGTGTCCTCGAGGCCCTCGTTCATGCCATCGACGATCGACTCACGCATCCCTGGAACCGACAGCAAGTAAAGGGTCTCATGGATCGCGTTCCAGTCGTCTTCCGACAACAGCACCGCGTTACCCCGCTTCCCGGTGATCGTGACCGGTTCGTGGCTAGCCAATGTCTCATCGACCAGCTTATACAACCGGGTCCTCGCTTCAGAAATGTTCAGTGTTGTCATCAGTGTCTCCTTCCTGAATCAAAGGGTACGGAATAGCGTACGTTTTGACAAGTGTCGACTATCTTCGCTCTGTCTAGAGGCGGAAAACGGGCTTTGGCCCACCGAGCAGCTTTCTTATTATAGCTGGCGGTAAAGACCAGCCTGTAGCTCATTCCATCGCCTCAATATGCCTCAGATGATCGGCTGGGCTCTCGGTGACGAACCGGACCTCGGCGTGTTCGTTGCGGGTCTCATGAATAGCAGCCTCCAACTCACATGTGCGTAGGTGAGAGTATTGCTCGAAGCTCATCACCACGTACTTGTCTTTTCCGCGCACTGAAACAATCGCTTCTGTGTTGTCTGCCAACACCTGCTCAATCGCCGTGACGCCCCGGGTTTTCAATTCGTTTGCCCGTATGCTCGCCATCACATGCCCTTAACCGCACTATTAGTAGTACTTTATAGCATACTCAAAAATGCCGGGCAGTGGTGTGCTCAGGCTCTAGGAGGGAACCCCAGTTAACACGTCCTCGCCCACGCCCGCTCATGCGCGTAGTACAGCGCGAGCTTGGCCCAGAACTCAATCGACGCGATCGCGCCACCGGCGAGCACGCTGCCGGTCACGATCCAGCTGATCACGAACGTGGTCGTGGTCGCGACGATCCGCCACGACATGGTCTTCATCACGCTCTTCCTCACCGAGTCGGTCTCTGTGCCGACACCCTGTTCAATCGGCTGCGGTATCGCCTGCATCTGCTCACCTATGTCATCTGAAAAATTTGTCGTCAAATTCAATATTTGCGATTTATGTTCGATTATATTTACAATATCGGAGATAAAATACAAAATTTTAGGTATTAAATGACATTTGACGACATTTTGAACTCGGGCGACCTGTTTGACGGGGTGTGGGACACGCAGCGGCTGACCAACGCGCTGGAAGGCGCCGTCTCAGCAGCGACGCAGAAAAAAATAGAACGCCTACTCGCCGACCGTGGCCTGCTGTTTCCGGTCGCGTCCGACCAGACCGCGTGTGACGAGCACGAACGGCCAGCCAAGCGGTCGGTCCTCACGGCGCTCGTCGATCGCGCCAAGGCAAAACGGCAACGGCTACTTTTTATGGCCTCCCACGAATCCGACGGGTTGCATTATATTGGCTTCAACGACGGGCGCTCGGTCCGCCGGTGGGTATTCAGCAAGGACGCGATTGATTCAGATGCCTTGGCTTACGCGCTAGAGGCCCTCGCAGCGGACGAGAGTCGCGATCTGCTGATCGTCCCGACCGGTCCGGTCGTGTTCCCATGCCGGCTGCTCGCCCGGGCCTGGCGCTCGAACGAGACCAAGGTCAATGGCCACCGGGTCCGGCTGTGTCTCGAGACCTACTCACACGGACGGGCGGAGATCGCGCTGACCGCGAACCGGGAGCACAAGGTCCCCCGCGGCGAGCACCTGACCCACCTCGACCGGCTCGAGGCCGAGTCGATGCACATCATCCGTGAGGTGATGGCGGAGGCCGAGAACCCGGTGATGCTGTACTCGGTCGGGAAGGATTCGTCGGTGATGCTGCACCTGGCACGGAAGGCGTTCTACCCGAGCCCGCCACCGTTCCCGCTCCTGCACGTCGACACCCGCTGGAAGTTCCAGGCGATGTATGACTTCCGGGACCACATGGCCCAGGAGTCCGGGATGGACCTGCTGGTGCACATCAACCCCGAGGGGGTCGAGAAGAACATCAACCCGCTGGACCATGGGTCCGCGCTCCACACCGACGTCATGAAGACCCAGTCCCTGAAGCAGGCACTCGATCACTACCGGTTCGACGTCGCGTTCGGCGGCGCCCGCCGGGACGAGGAAAAGTCCCGCGCCAAGGAGCGTGTGTTCTCGTTCAGGACCTCGGCGCACCGCTGGGACCCGAAGAACCAGCGCCCCGAGCTCTGGAACCTCTACAACGGCCGCAAGAACCCGGGCGAGAGCATCCGCGTGTTCCCGCTCTCGAACTGGACCGAGCTCGACATCTGGCAGTACATCTACCGGGAGCAGATCCCGATCGTGCCGCTCTACTTCGCGGCCGAGCGTCCCGTGGTCGAGCGCGACGGGATGCTGATGATGGTCGACGACGACCGGCTGACGCTTTATCCAAACGAGCAGATCCAGATCAAGAAGATCCGTTTCCGGACCCTCGGCTGCTACCCGCTGACCGGCGCGATCGAGAGCGACGCGGACGACCTCGCGTCGATCGTGCTCGAGCTCCTGAGCGCCAAGACCAGCGAGCGTCAGGGGCGGATGATCGACTCCGACTCGTCGGCGTCGATGGAAAAGAAAAAGCAGGAGGGCTACTTCTGATGAGCGCACAGACACCGAACAACTCGGTCGAGCGGGTCAACGCCTACCTCGAGGAGCAGGCCTCGCTCGACACGCTCCGGTTCATCACCTGCGGCTCGGTCGACGACGGCAAGTCGACGCTGATCGGGCGGATGCTGTTCGAGGCACAACTGATCTTCGAGGACCAGGTCGCGTCGCTGAAGAGCGACTCCAAGAAGATGGGGACCCAGGGCGGCGACATCGACTTCGCGCTCCTGGTCGACGGGCTCGCCGCCGAGCGTGAGCAGGGGATCACGATCGACGTCGCGTACCGGTTCTTCTCGACCGACCGACGGAAGTTTATCGTCGCAGACACCCCTGGCCACGAGCAGTACACCCGGAACATGGTGACCGGGGCCTCCACGGCCGACGTCGCGGTGATCCTGATCGACGCACGCCAGGGCGTCCTGACACAGACACGCCGGCACTCGATGATCTGCGCAAGCCTCGGCATCAAGAACGTGGTTCTGGCCATCAACAAGATGGACTTAATGAACTACAGCCAGGAAACGTTTGAGGCGATCGAGTCCGACTACCGCGCATTCGCAGACGAGCTCCATTTCGAATCAATCACCGCGATCCCAGTCTCGGCGCTTCAGGGCGACAATGTGGTCGAGCGTGCCTCGAACACGCAGTGGTACAAGGGACCGACGCTTCTGGGGTTCCTCGAGACAGTCGAGACACGGGCGCTCAAGACTGGGCACCCGCTCCGGTTCCCGGTCCAGTGGGTCAACCGACCGAACCTCGACTTCCGCGGCTTCTCTGGGACCATCGAGGCCGGACAGGCCAGCGTCGGCCAGGAGGTCCGTGTCCTGCCCTCGGGCGAGACCGCGACCGTCAACGACATCGTCCTGTTTGACGAGAACCTAAAACACGCCGAGGCGGGACAGGCGGTCACGATCACCCTCGACCGCGAGGTCGACGCGTCGCGGGGCGACGTCTTGGTCTCCGGCGACTCGCCGTGCGAGGTCTCGGACCAGTTCGAGGTCAACCTGGTCTGGATGGACCAGGAGCCCGGCTACTTAGGCCGGAGCTACCTCCTCAAGATGGGCGCGACCACGGTCAACGCGCAGGTCTCGGACATCAAGCACCGGCGCGACATCAACAGCTTCGAGAAGCTCGCCGCCTCAAAGCTCCAGCTGAATGACCTCTCGGTCGTGACGCTGAAGACCGACAGGCCGGTCCCCTACGAGGTGTTCTCTGACTGCCCGGCGATGGGGTCCTTCATCCTGATCGACCGGATGAGCCACCAGACCGTCGCGGCGGGGATGATCAATCACGCGCTCCGCCGCGCGACCAACGTCCACCGGCACAGGCTCGACGTCGACAAGGAGTCGCGCCGGCGCCTGAACGGACACACCAGCCAGTGCCTCTGGTTCACGGGCCTCTCCGGCTCGGGCAAGTCGACGATCGCCAACGCGCTCGAGAAGACACTCCACGAACGCGGAGTCCGGACCTACGTCCTGGACGGTGACAACCTGCGTCACGGTCTGAACACGGACCTCGGGTTCACCGACGCGGATCGGGTCGAGAACATCCGCCGGGTCGGCGAGGTCGCGAAGCTCATGGTCGACGCGGGCGTGGTGGTGCTGTGCTGCTTCATCTCGCCGTTCCGGGCCGAGCGTGAGATGGCGAGGATGCTGTTCGAGGACGGTGAGTTCATCGAGATCTTCGTCGACACCCCGCTCGATGTCGCAGAGAGCCGCGACCCCAAGGGCCTCTACAAGAAGGCACGCAGAGGTGAGATACCGAACTTCACCGGCATCTCGTCCCCCTACGAGCCGCCACAAAACCCGGAGCTGCACCTGGACGACGCCAACAACTCGGTCGAGGAGCAGGTCGAGGTGATCCTCGCGTCGCTGAAACTGTAACAATCCACCGACAGAACACATACGAACACATCGCCACCAGTCGCCCGACCGTGGCGGTGGTTAGGTGACGGGTAAATTACAATGGCCTACTTGGGAGAGTGTAAATAATTACAGTATAATTAGCCTCTCGCGAGATAGAGGACGACCCCATGGCAGGAACCACACTCAAGAAACCCACGCCGATACGAAAGAATCCACCCGAGTTATCTGGCCAGAGCGAGCCCGCTTATGGACTTGGGCTTACATCAGACGACATGATGGAACAATTCGGGATCCCAAATTCAAAGATCACCAAACAACGGATGCGGTCGCTTACGAGTCTTTGTTGGTTCGGTCGGGACGATGACCCAGAGACTACGAGCATCAAGATGATCGACGCGGTCAGACGATACGAAGCGCTCGACCCCCAAGACGCGCTTGAGGCGATTCTGTGTGAGCAGATTGTTGGAAGTACTTTAGCAATCAACGCATGCCTCAAGCGCGCCAGCCTAGCCGAGTATCTCGAGACCTCTCTGAAGTACAGCAACACAGCCACCAAGTTTGAGACCCTGCTGTTAAAACAAATAGCCGCCCTGGACAAGCATCGCGGCCGCAACCCCCAGAAGGTGGTCGTCGAGCATGTGAACGTCGAGTCTGGCGGACAGGCTATCGTCGGACACGTCGAGACCAAGGAGTCCAAGTCATGACAGCCCAACGCGACGTCAAACGGCTCCAGGAAGCACCCCGTTGCGGGGCAAAGACTCGTAAAGGGACGGCCTGCCAGTCGCCTGCGGTGAACGGCAAGAGGCGCTGCCGAATGCACGGCGGAGCCAAAGGCTCCGGCGCACCGCTCGGAAACCGGAACGCGCTAAAGCACGGGATGTACTCCGGGGACACGCGGGCGTTTGAGAGAAAGTTAAGGGCGATGTTTAAAGACAACCAGGAGTTTTTGGACAGCCTCTAGGTCTTCGGCTTCCCGATCCGAATCCCCGGGCGGTCGTCCGGGGTGCCGATGAATTCGATTCCGGCCTGCTCAAAAGAGCTCTGAATGGCCTTAAGGTTTGGGGCGTTGCTACCGGGAATACCATCGGAACTCTCCATACGCTTGATGGTCCGGACGGATACATTGGATTGATTGGCGAGGGTGTCCACGCTCCACCGTAGCGCCGATCTCGCCATTCTTATTTGCAACCCAGTAATCATTGACTTCCAACTTAAATGGCACTATAAGTGCCATATGACATTTAAAAACGACTGGCGAAAACACATCGAACGCCTCGAAGGTGCCTACGCCCCCTCGACAATCAAATCATACCACGCGGACATGGAAAGCTTCGCCGAATGGTGCGCCTCATACAATGTTGAACCCCTTCCTGTCGATCCATCAACGCTTTGCAACTACTTAGTAAGTCAAGCCGAGACGATGTCTGCATCGACCGTGAATCGAAGAATCTACTCAATCAGACGAATCCACAGACTGCTTGGTTTAACGGACACCACCCGCTGCGAGGAGGTCCACCTGACGCTCCGCAGGATCATGCGATCGAAGACCATCAGGCCGAAACAGGCGAGAGGTATGACGCGAGAGTATCTGGATTTATTTCTAAAGTCGCAGCCGGATTCGTTAGTTGGGTTAAGGAACCGGGCACTATTTTCACTCGCCTACGAGGGACTGACCCGACGGTCTGAATTACCCCCAATACGCGATGAAGATATAACTATGCTCCCTGACGGGACCATGCAGGTGCTGATCCGTCGAAGTAAGGCTGACCCGTTCGGGCAGGGACGGCTAGTGTTCACGTCGAGGAGAACAGCAGAGATCGTCAACAGCTGGAGAGACAAGAGAGGCAACGGATACAAGTACCTGTTTAGCCCGATCTACCAGGGCAAACCGGTCAATCGGGCGCTTTCGGTGAGCGCAATCAAGAAAATAATCCGAATCACTAATGAAAGACTCGAGTTAGAAGACGACTCGAACGGAGGGTTTAGTGGACACTCGATGCGTGTAGGAGCCGCACAAGATTTATTAGCGAGAGGTTTTGATATCGCGGCGATTATGCGTGCTGGTGGATGGAAGTCAGTCGATACTGTATCTAGATATCTAGAGCAGTCTCATCAAAACGTGTGGATATAGTTGTTTTTTAAATTCACTAAACTTGAACGACAGGGGCAGTATCCCAGTCGACTTGGGAAACCGCTGTCTTTACATCGACAAAATCAAACTCATTGAGCAACCTGACCAGCTTTGCTTCCGCACCCCTGAGTCCCACGTAGCTCTTAAAACGCCTTGAGGCAGAAAGGTTCGGGATCATGGGCTGATCAGCGTCGAAGTCACGGGGATGGAAGTAGGTCATCACGTACTCTGAGTCGGCGAACAGCTTCTTGAGCAGCCAGTACGGAAACAATCGAAAATACCCCCCGCCCGAGAACACGACCTTATTCCCAAGAATTGATCGTGTGTTGAGTGGGAGTTCTTTCAGCGTATGACCCAGCCCTGTTCGAACAAGACAAGGCTCTGCGCTTGTGAATTGAGGTAGGCCTCCGTGGCCACGGACAGCGGGAAAGACAGAACAATCAACCTTGACGCCCTCCTCTCCCAAGATATCGAGCGCCCAGATACTTTCCTGAGTCAACGAAAATCCAGGAATCCGGTACGTGTCGACGGCGACACCGGTTGCGTCAGAGATAGCATCCCTGGCAGCACGAAAGTCAGCCCGAAACTCTTCCGGCGTCTGCTGATAAGCAAGCTGGTGACGGCTCGAGTGGCACGCCACCTCATACCCCGCGTCAGAGATTTTTCGAACAAGCTGCGGATATCGTTCGGCGACCCATCCAAGACAGAAAAATGTGGCCTTGACTTCGCAGCGTGAAACTATCGACAAAACCCGATCGAGATTTTGCTCGAATCGAGCCTCAAAGTTTTTCCACTGGGCCTCTGACCGGGTCTCTGGGTGGTCAAGTAGGTGGAACCACTCCTCGATGTCGAAAGACAGCACACGCATCAGAAGAACCTGTTCCCACCCTTCTTGAACTCGATCACATCCTCTCGGGTCGGAAACGAGTAGTACGTGGACTCTTCTTCGTTATTTGGAATTAATTCGTAGTCACCCGACTGGATCAATTCTATCCCCTCCAGGATCGCTTCCATCCCCAAAAACTTGGTCATACGGATCAGCTCCCACTGGCTCATATTTTCGATATAGATTTTCTTTTGAACCAAAATAGGTCCGGAGTCAATTCCCTCATCAACAAAAAACACAGACACACCGGTCTGTTTTTCTTTATTCTTGAGAACCCAGAACGAGGGCATCAGTCCTCTGTATTTTGGGAGAAGAGCCGTGTGGAGATTTAGTGTTCCGAGGCGAGGGATTTCAAGCAGAGGCTTTCTGAAGATCTGGTTACCGGTGACAGAGATAAACAAGTCCGGATCGAGTGCCCTGAGCGTTTCTAGAGATTCCTCAGTATTCACAGGTCCCTTGACTCTCACCAAATTGATGCCGTGTGCCTGAAAAACCTGCCTCACATCTTGACGAAATACCGAACCCCAAACCGTCGAGAATCCGTATCTAACCAAGAATCCTAATCCAAAGGTATGGACCGTAGTAGTAAACTTCTCGATCAGATTTTTTCTCTTTCCGAACGGCGACGCATCAAACACAATCGCTCCGACAATTTCAGTGCTTGGACTCAAACGACGCAACAAATAATCAAGGGAGGACGGGAGAAACATCACCTCATTTTGAGTGAAGATCACCGCTCTCAAACTAGTTCCCTTTTCTCCGTAAGATGTCTCAAATGTACCAGCATATCGTCAGCTAACCTCTCTCGACTATATTCACTTGCCGCCATAATTCCACGCTGCGACATTACGTCCAATTCATCAGGGCTATTAAGTAAATGTTTTATCTCAGAAGCCAGTTGTTTATCATTCTCTGGCTCAAAGAAACGGGCGCATCTCACGTCGTTCAACAGTTTCTGGGACTCTCCGGGTACTCCATGCAATAAGGGTACACCCATCGCCATCGCCTCAAAAATTTTGGATGGGATGACTTTTAAAAACGCTGGGTCATCAGATAAATGAACAACTGCGACATCTACGATAGACCAGTAGCGGCAAACTTCTGCACGCGAAACAGAATTGAGGAATAAGACGTTTGTTAAATTTTTTCTGCTGACAAGATCTCTAAGGTGCTGTTTTCTCGCACCATCTCCCAAGAATAAAAACGTTATCGCTAAATCGGGGTGTTCACTCTGTATACGTGCCGCTGCGTTAACCAACACTTCAAGCGACTGGCATAGGCCATGCGTACCGATGTATCCGACAATAAATTGATCAGATAAGCTGAGTTCAGAAATTAGCTTTTGATCTTTTTGTATTTTACCGAAACTCGTCAGATCTACGCCGTTCCTTACAACAACAATTTTTTTCTCGGCTATCCTTCTTTTCACTAGATCTGCTTTAAATGACTCTGTCACCGAAACAATTAGAGAACTCTTTCGATACAGAAATAATTCCAGCCTCTCCAAAAGCGAAATTATTCGACCGTTATCCATTGCTCCTACTGTAGTTATTGTCTCTGGCCACAGGTCCCGTAACTCAAATACCCACGGTTTACGCCGAAAAATAGATACGAGATAGGCCGCACATGCCGTGAAGAACTGGGGGGAGGTGCCTACGATACAATCAATATTACGTACTTTGAATGAAGCGAAAAACGCTGAAATCATGAAAGAACTGTAATCGATGGTTCTACCTAAAAAACCTGAGTTTGGAGCCAAAAAGGTCCACACTCTGATCACCCTAATGCCATTCATGTTTTCTTCTTGAATTAGTTTGTTCTCATATCCCCCAAACACTCGACCCGTGGGGAAATTAGGGACGCAGGTTATTACAGTTACCTCGACTCCAGACTCGACCCAACGCTTACAATGCTCGTAAGTTCTAGACGCTGGTGCATTAGTCTCAGGCGGGAAATTATCAGCAAGAAACAATACATGCATCACGACCAGACCAGCCTTAACTCGCACGTACCTGTAAAAGTCAATGCAAGGCAAGAACATGGCTTACTTTCTCCGAAGCGCGGGTGCCATGTAGTAGTATCGATACGGACCGTGGCTCCATGAGCCCACCACCGTATTTTCTTTCCAGAGACGAGGCGGACGTATCCCTTTGAGAATTCGTCAATTATTGAAGCTGATAAGTTGACTTCAGCGCTAACGTCCGGCGGAAAATGAAAACGCGCTTCACCTTGCGTAGGTGGATCCAAACTATCGAAAATTTTCAATCCATTGTCGGTTAAAGTCCATTGACGGCTGTGATACGGCCCTTTAGGAAGCCAGGTATAGCCATCGTGCCGAGCACCAACTATCAACGAATCTGACGTCTCAACGATCTCAATCGCGTCCACCCGAGCGCGTCGTCCTACGCGAAAACCGCTCCAAACCTCAGAGGAATCTACTTCTGCTACCACAACAGTGGAATGAGCTGCGGTACCTCGCTGGCGAAATCGCTCGCTGCTAAGACCGTATTCAGAGATTCCAGAGTTAACTATCACACGGTCACCCATCAAAGAGAGCTCGAAAGAAAGGGTATCGGCATGAGCATGTCCGGGAAGATAATCTGGTCCGATCTGACCGATGTCGCAAAGCACCACAGCTTCGTTTCGTGTCATGCGAGCAAAACCGCTATCTGAGAGGTGCAGGAGGCCGGTAGCCTGCTCCGCTTTCTTGTCGATCCCTAGGCGAGTGACGTAATCGCGTAGCTGATAATTTTCCGGCGCAACACCAAACGTAGCGTCATTGAAAAATGAGATATGGTCGTCAGGATGTGTCATAGCGTCAAGCCAACGCAACATCTGTGGCAAATGATCTGTACAAGTTGCCGCTAACTGCTTTTCTGATTGATTTAAGGCGATTTCGAAGGCCGTCATCACATTCACTATGTCTGCCAAATCCTCTAAGACAAGCGCATGATACATGGGCGTCAACTCAAAGTGACCGCCATCAGGCAAGATCTGTTCGGACAACTCGCGCTGGAGAATCGATACCGCGATCTTTCTCCAATGATTAGCTTCGGCACCATCAAAATAGAGGCCAGCGAAAAGTAGTGCCTTAGCATTGGAAAGAAGATGATTACCTAACAAATGCCGCTCGAGCCGTTTCGTCAACCAACGCGCCTGTACGGCGAGGCTATGCCGAGCGGTAAAATCTAACACTCCACCAGACAGGTCAAATTTGATCCAGTTCACTACTCTTTGTGATGTTGGATAGGGCTCCCATCCCGAGCCGATTCCAGGAGGATTACTGGTTATCCAGCGCGAGATCAGTTCACGTTGCCAATGACGGCGAGTGTAAGAGTCTTCAGCATTAAGGTCATCGAAATAATGTTGGTTGTAACGCCAAAGCTTGGCTTTAGAAGGATCGTCCCAGCCATTTACTCTGAGGCTACCAGGCTCCCCTAGAAAAATGAAACTGTCAGGACCAGTAATCGAGGCCTTTCGAGCAGCGGGCTGCACCCATAAGCCTGAAAATTGACGCGTCTGAGGGGCCGAAGCGAGATCGGGCTTAGGGCGTGCTAGGTGGAACCAGGCTCGACCGTAGATTTGGACCGGACGAAGATGGCGCAGTGTTTGCCAGTAACGCGAAAGTGTTTGTAACCACAACATATTAGGCTATGCTCCACGCAACATCTCCGCCACTTCTATCGAGATGCGACTTACCTCGAAGAGCTCTTCCACGGGCACAGGTGCGGGCTTGGCTCCACGCACAGCTTCTATGAAGGCAGTGGCACAGGCGACCTGACCCTTATCCTGCTTCCACAGCTTACGTGGCTTCACGTTTGAAAAGCCATGGCCTTTGAGGCGAATAAAATTCTCTAGTTGCAATATGCGCCCAGCGGCGAAGACTTCTAACCTTTCTTTAGCGACACCGGAATGGCCATTAGCGAGGTAGATCACCATTCCGAAAGAACCATCAGCGAATCGCAGATTGATGACTGCCTTATCCTCACGAACAGCTACGGCCGGATGCTGGCCAATACACTCTGCATGAAACCTCACAATAGGGGCCCCTGCAAGATGGCGCAATAGGTCAATGAAATGGCAACCCTCCCCTATGATACGCCCCCCGCCAACTTCTCGATCCTGCACCCAGTGATCAGCTTGGATATCACCCGCGTTGATTGTCATGATGAAGGTCTTGGGTTGATTGATCTTGTCCAACAGGCGCTTCATCTCTACGATTTGCGGTGCAAAACGCCGATTGAAACCGATCATTAGTTGCTGGTCGGAACGTACGGCCTTCTCGGCCTCGATCTCGGCCAACTCTTCCAGCGTCAAGCAAAGCGGTTTCTCGCAAAAGACATGCTTACCAGCGCGCAGCACCTCCAGCACCTGTGAGGCATGAGCGCAATGGCGCGTTGCGATGACCACTGTGTCGATGTCAGCGTCTCTCAACATTTCCGAGGCATCTGTTGCTGCCTTATGGAAACCAAACTTCTTCCCCGAGTGCACGGCACTGACACCGCCAGAGCTAATCACTGTGGCCAAACCTGCTCCCGCTTTTTTAAATGCTGGAATTAGTATGCGGCTGGCGTAGTTACCTGCACCAAGAAAGGCAACGTTACCTTTTCCTGCCTGAGGATGATTTGCACCTAGTGTGACGATACGTTCCATGTCAAGTTCCGCGCCGTCCGTCACACGCGGATAATTGATGAGGATACCCAATGAAGGTGTATTTGAAGTCAGCAAATCCATTACTTCGACAGCTTGCGCAAGCTCGAATCGGTGCGTAATCAATGGTTTAACATCCAGCAACCCAGAAGCCATCAGATCAAGCACCGCCTCAAGGTTGCGCTGCTCTGTCCAGCGTACAAAACCAATCGGGTAATCCTGTCCATCTTCCTCATAGTTCTTATCGTACCGACCTGGCCCATATGAGCAGCTGACCTGAAAAGTTAATTCTTTCTCGTAGAAATCATCCCGCGAGAGATTCAGGCCGACCACGCCCACCAACACAATTCGGCCGCGCTTTCGACACATATGCGCTGCCTGATGCACCGGCTCGTTACTGTCCGTGGCTGCCGTGATTATCACAAAATCAACGCCTCGTCCTCGCGAGAAAGCGGCAGCGCTATCGAGCACATCCTCGCCCTTCCCAGGATTCAACGTTTCAGCCCCGAACTGCCTCGCTAACGCCAGCCGATTGTCATCAAAATCGATTCCGAGGACACGACAACCCTGAGCGCGAAGCATTTGCACGGTGAGAAGACCAATCAGGCCAAGGCCGATTACCACAGCACATTCGCCTAGTGTTGGATTGGCGAGGCGGATACCTTGCAGTCCGATAGCTCCCAGAACGGTGAAACTCGCCTCTTCAAATGAAACGGTTTCCGGTATTCGAGCGCAAAGGTTTTTTGGTACGGCAACGTATTCGGCGTGCTTGCCGTTAGAAACCACTCTGTCACCCGGCTTGAATTCATCAACGCTGGGACCGACCTCAACCACAATTCCAACATTGCAGTACCCTAGCGCTAGCGGTTGGTCGAGCTTGCTTTTGACTGCATCATATGTGGCAGCAACTCCTTCGGTGAGCGCCTTGTTGAGCACTTGTTTCACTTTAGCGGGCTGTTGTTGAGCCTTGGAGATCAAATTCGACTTCCCAAACTTCACTAGCATCCGCTCGGTTCCAGCTGAGACAAGGGAGATGTCGGTACGAATCAACAGATTTCCGTTATTGGTAATTGGTACTGGGACCTCCTCGAGTGCGGTGGAACCGTCTTTAAGCGATTGCAGTATTTGTTTCATTCTAACCACCCAGCATCTGACAAAACTCGCTTTTTTTCTTCTGTGTTGGGATAATTGATCAGGACCGCTCGGTATTTTCCCTTGAACACGAAAAGACTCCCGCATGCAGCGCCGACAAGACCTTCTGCTCGCCAGAGGTCGACAACATCATCAAGATGCCCAGCTCCACCCAGCACGGTGACTGGAAGTGTGGTTTTGGAGCAGAGTCTACCGATCATGGCGACGTCGTAACCTTCCATCGTGCCGTCACGATCCACGTTATTAATCACAATCTCGCCGGCACCATGTGACTCGATTATACGAACGAAGTCAGTTGGAGACATGCCGGTCCGCCGCGTCGCATTATGCGTCACTACCTCAGGACGCTGCCGCCAACCAGTATGTTGGATATCGATAACAACAACTACGCTCTGAGAGCCAACACGTTCGGCAGCTCGCCCGATCATATCCGGTGTCGCAATGGCCTGCGCACCCAACGCGACTTTCTCGACACCCAGACCGATGATCCGTTCGATTTGGTCGACGTTTTTCACTCCTCCGCCGTAAGACAGCGGCATTCGACACTCCGTCGATAACCTCGAGATTAGGTCGAAATTGGGCTCGCACCCCCTTACGGTCGCATCAATGTCGAGCACCATCAATTCATCGACTTGCTTTTCATTGAATATACGAACGGCGTTGATTGGATCTCCCACATATTTCGGGTCGGAGAACTTTACCGTTTTCACCAGCCCGTTGTTTTGGACAAGCAAGCATGCAATCAGGCGAGGACGCAACATCACGTTTTATCCGCAAAGTTTTTGAGCAAATGAATACCCCAGTGATGGCTCTTCTCTGGGTGGAACTGAGTTGCCCACACGTTATCGCAACGAATAGCGGCCGGGAATTGTACACCATAATCGCTATAGGCGATCGCATGTATGGCGTCGTCAGGATCGAAGAAATAGGAATGCAAAAAGTAGAACTGCGGGTTATCAATTCCGTCAAACAGCGAGCCTTGTTGAGTGACTTCGACGCTGTTCCAACCCATATGCGGAAGGTGAGTTCGCTGGTTGAACTTAGTTTCATCGAATCGCTTGACTCGGCCAGGAATCCAGCCAAGTCCAATCATATTGCCTTCGTCGCTTCGAGTACCCATCATCTGCATGCCCACGCAGACACCCAGAATAGGCACCAAATCTGACAGAACGCGACGGTTCAGCGCTTCATTCATCCCAGACTTCTCAAGCCGCGTTATTGCCCAGTCGAAAGCCCCGACACCGGGCAGAATCAGCCGATCAGCTACCTCTAACTCTTCGGCGCTTCGTACCAATCGGACCTCAATGTTCAGCCGCCGGTAGATGTTCTCGAAAGCTCGCACATTGCCCAGCCCGTAATCGATGATCCCAATCATCGCTTGCCCCCTAGCTCCATCCTGAGGGCGCGCATAACTCGGGCGCCCAGTACGTAGATCTCCTGTTGATTCTTATAATCGCGAAAGGTTTTCTTCGGCATGGTCTTGCAAGCATTTAACTCGCCCACTGTCATCTCAAGCTTGTTGGCAACGAATTCGACCTCCTGGCCAATCGTATCGGCATCATAGGATGGGGTAGCAAGCTCCTTCAGCGCCTCCTCTCGGGTCATCTGCTCGGTGACGATCAGGCTGGAGAATTGTACCTTACGAACATCGTAGCCGAACCGCTCGGGTAGCCAGTAGCTTTCGTAGAACCGCGTGAAACGTGACTCAAAATGCTTCTGCGGATAAGGCTGCCACCCAAACCGATCCATCAGAAGCTGTCGTGCCTCAAGCTTGATATAGGGCATGTGGTTCAGCGGCCTAAGCACTTTGATGCGGCGCACATAAGGCAACCAGAGCTTGTGCCAGAGGATCGAAGTCATTGGGAAGTTCTTTAACGGACGCTCACCGAACTGGCGGTGGATATCGCGAATCTGGCGACTATCGGACTGATAATACATCCATTCCAGCGGGTTACGGATGCACTCTGTCGACAGGTTTGCCCCGGTTAATATATGGCGCACACGGTGCTTAGCTGCAAACTGATACATCGTGGCAAAAAACGCGTGATCTTGGGGGGTATCGATATGTGGTACCCCCGAACGGAAAAAGGCCCGCTGCAGATCTTTCATGACCTCCCAATCGATCACCTCGGTGAAAAGGTCAAGCCCTAGTCCATCGACTATCCGTTCGATATTATTAACCGCGATCTGCGAATTCCAGCCAGCATCGACATGAAACACCAACGGCCGCAACCCGAGCATTTCCTTAGCAGCATAAACAAGGTAAGAGCTATCGATTCCTCCGCTCATCCCGATGATGCAGTCAAAGTCCTTGCCCTTGCCAGTAGCCTGGATCGCATCAACCATTCTCTCAAGCTCGCGCGCTCCCTTCTCTCGAGTATCCCAGTTGGGTTGGATCTTTTGATAGAAGATATTGCAATGATCGCAAACCCCACGATCATCGAAAGTTATAGCGCTATCGCTGGAATCCATGACGCAGTTGGAGCAAATCTGAAGGTTTTCACTCATACAAGCTCTCCTGTTAAATTGTTCCTACCCAGTCAAAAGTCTGTGGTTCTTGTAATTTTCTCGGCTCACCTGATTAAAATTCTCCGGACACAATAATTCGACCACGTTAGGGCTCCCAACATTTTTATTTATCATTGTCTCGATTATTCCTATCAGTGCGCCCATTGAGTGCTCAAAGCGCTTACCTACTCTCATTTCATAATTAGTCGAACGTCTATCACGAGACTCTCAAGAACACGATTTTCGACTCCCAAAGTCCTCGTTGATAGACAGATCATCAGATTCAACTAGCAAGCTACCCGGGGCATCGGGCTTCCTTAGAATGACCAATATCTCGTTGCCACCATTGGAGAGTGTTTGAAGAAGGCGAAGCGGCGCTGTAATCACGCAAAACGCCATGTAAAAAATCTTCAAACGCATCGATGTTACAGCCGCATATTTCCCAGCTGTAGCGACTTCATCCTCCCCTTTCAACCTCCGAAGAGTCTTCGAAAGTAGACGCAACCAGCTCGACGTATATTCTGGCGTTCGAACCTGAACTATTTCCCATCCTGCCTCCTTGCAAAAACCACACAGAGACGATATCGAAAAAACTCGAAGGTGAGCAGCATCGAAATTTGGAGACAATCTTGGCAACATCCTCTGCTGCCAAGACATAGCATTCGGAGTAGCTATAAGTCCAATTCCACCCGGACGAGACGCCCTAAACCCGGTACGGAGATGGAGTAGAGGTTCAGCAACATGCTCGATGACGTGAAAAGAGCAGAATGCATCAACCGATTCAGCTGGAATATCCATTTTCTCGAACTCCCCGACATCTATCGCTAAGCCAGTTCGATTTTCGAGATCTCGGGCGAGCACCACTGAATGTTCTACTAGGCGAAGGGAATATCCATTTTTGTTTAACCATGTGGCAAAAATACCCGAGCCTGGCCCTACTTCCAATACAGTGGAATCAGGTACAAGGTATCGATTTGCTGTCAATTGCCGTTGAGCAAGTATTTCTTTGTCAGAGGGGCTAAAAACTGGTTGAAGCAAGCTCGACTCATAGCTGAAATAAGCACGCTGGGCATTCTCGAAGTCTTTATAAAACGAATCAATCGACTGAATCTGGCAATGACCACATGCTTCACATATCCAATACTTAAGATTCAAACGAATCGTCTTCAAAACCACCAAAGAGCTTTGACATGCTTCGCAACATTTATTCTCAAACTGCATCTCTGCTCTCCCTAGCGACCTATCGAAGTTCGTCGCAGATTGCGTTCATGAATCCCGAAACCATATGCGAAGCACTTGCGTGGCTAATGTAGTAATTCAGCGCCGCAACACCCATAGAGTCAGCCATCGCGGGGTTAGACAAGAGCTCTTCAATTATTTCTTCCAAATGCTCTTGTGTATCCCTAACTAGAAAGCCATTCGATTTGTGTTGAATGTTCTCTATCTCACCACCTGAAATCGCATTTTCGCTTGTTATGAAAGGAACGCCGAAGGCGAAACTTTGAAGTACAGATAGGCCTGCTTGCCCATAGGAAACAACGCAAATCGCTCGGTCATAGAAATTTCGTAAGGTTCCAACATCGTGAGTTTGAGGAAAAAACTCTATTTGATCACGCAGAGGTGAGTTTGACGCAAGAAGTTTAATTTCCTCAAGTTGCTCGCCTGCACCAACGAAAACTAGGCGTACGGGCACGTTTATTCGTGCAGCGGTATTGCTAAAAGCTGAAATCGTTACATCATTTCTCTTTCTAGGATCAAAACTTCCGACAATAAGTATAGAGTCTCGAACAGAGTCGTTATTACGACCAGGATTATCAACCCTCACAGTATTTCGCGCGACCGATATTCTGTTTTGAGACAATCCACAGGCAAAAAAGTCCTGCGCAGCTTCAGTACTGTAAAATATATTACTATCTGCCGCTTTAGAGAGCCAAATACGTATCACATCCGGTAGCTGTTTCCCGGTTCGCCAAAGACCCCATGTAACCCTTCGTATGGAGCTAGGAGGAACTAAAAAGTTTAATACTGTCGACAACCAAGAAATATCCATGAAAAACACTACAGTATCGAATCTACCATTGCGTACTATTTCCCGAAGCCCGAATTGATACTTAAATCTCCAAAACTTGGTCAGCGGCAGAACCACTTCCTTGAAACCAAAATCATTGTTAGTCATTTGTTTGCCAGAATGTGTGACGGTGAGGTCTACCTTCTCCCCAAGTTTCTCAAAGATTGGGATTCGGTATTCAAGAAGCTCTCCATAAACTATCAGAACTCGAAGTCGTTTTTGTTCGCCCACAAACTCCGATCGCCCGTAAGAACGATTTTTTATTCCTAGTGAATCGCTTACGGTCAAACCCTAGCCTCAGCTAACCGGTGAATCAAAAAAGATACAAGCATCAGTAAAGTTACCAGCTGCCCAAAAGCCATCGCCAACGCGACCCCAATTAAGCTCTGAAAAGGAGTCAAAAGAACTGTTAATGCGAGCAAGATCAAAGTTTCCCTAGGCTCGTCGCTAAAAGTGTGACGTGGCAGCCTGTGGCGGCCAGGACGAGTGGGTTTACAACAGTTTGCACACCATTCAGCGCCACAAAAATAATTAATGTTAAAACTAGGGAGTGCTTGACTATAGAATCGAGCATCAAACAGCAAATTCATCATTCAAAGTAATCCATCAGTTTTAACGAAACGACGCATCAAAAATATAATAAGAACAGCCAAGGAAACGCCTTGCGAAAGCGCAATCGCGACTCCGACTCCAAAAAGCGTAGGCTCGGGCAATGAAATCACCAAACTAATTAACAGGGTAGCCGACCCCAAAGCTGTAGACAGCAAAGATATGGTTCGGCCGAATCCCGCAAGTACCATACAATTCACCACTGTAAAAACACCATTGAGCGCGACAAAAACCATGATTGGTAAAAGCAGTCGCTGATCTATGAAAATAAGCGTGCCTACTAAGTCTGTGTAAAATTCACTTCGACCAACGACCGAAATCAAGATCGCATATCCAAAAGTCAATAACACGAAAATTGCGGAAACCCTCAGGACCAGTGGCAGCCGAGCTGCTATCTCTTTGTCAGATCCTGCACGAGACAATTTGGGCTCTAGAACTAACATGATAGCGGAGAACCCAAAGAATACCGCCGTGGAGACCATGTAGGTTTGTGTATACGCGACCACATTAGACAACGCCATGTTACCAGCTATAAACAAACGAACCCCGTATTGAGGGAAGTTATTGAGCAGAGCCTGCGTACCGTAAATAACCCAACCGCGAGCATGGTAGCCAGAAACTGGCACAAAAGCTGATTCAAACGGTGGCGCTCGAAGAAAACTGACGAGAGAAGCGACTATTGGAATCATTCCCACCACATAAACTAAGGGCAGGAGCGCCCAATGGATAGGTAATGCAACCATCATCACTGCAGTAGTTGTAAACGCCCAGATTATCTTCGTCCGGTTACAAATTGACAGATCACACACTCGAAGCATGTAAAGGCCGACTTGGCTCAATCCATTCAGCAAAGCTGCGATGATTGCTACAAACGTGGGCAACATACTGAAGTCAGTCACCCAAAGCAAAATGAAAAATACAGGGAGCGCAATGATGCAAAACAGTAGGAAAAAATGCCTAAAGACCGATACAGAGATGTCTTGACGAACAAGCACATCTTTGACGGACGGATAGGCCACCACAGACGCTAGTAACCCCTCTATTCCAAGCAGCACTAGTATGAACCCATATCCGTCTACCGGAACCAACGCCCCAAGCGCAAGAACGCGCGCCCACGTGAGAAATCTCGAGATGAACTCAAAACTCCCAGTGTTAAGGTATAAACGGCGCATTTTCAAGTTCCCGTTCATCGAATAGCACGCGTCAAAATTGCGTGAAGCAAAGCGCCTCCGACCGCTAATCCTCCAACCACCAAACAATCGAATACGAGCTGATCAACCCCGCTTCCACGAGCATACGTCACAGAATTCTGATAAATAAACAGGAGAAATGATTGCAATATCAATTTTTTAGTACGAAATACGTCAAGGGTCTTTCTGTACAGCCATGCGAAAAATATGGCAATCACCGGGAACATTATGAGTCCGAGCAGATGAAAGTTCCAAAAAAACTCTGCGGCGAAGTTTGGTGGCCATGATCCACCTATGGTGCGAAAATCTGGATCGTAAGCGACTGTATACAACTCTATGATACTCGTTGGTTTCCAAGGTGCGAGATCACGGGGTAAGAACAAAAATAATGGCTTAATTAGGGTTGCGCCAAAAGACAGATCTTCGCTACCTCTCAAAATAATTTCTATGGCATTTACGTAATGAAAATAAAAATAAGATACCTCGATATTCTGAAAGAATGCTGCCCAAAAAAATTCCGACGATAGATAGTCGGGGATGTATGACAACGCAACAAGTAAACCCTGATCCGAAATATAACCCCCGTAACCACGATTTATAGACATCGCAATAATAGTAACAAGTGAAATAAGACAGGCAACGAGTGATAGAAGAGCTGCTCGTATATATTTTATTTTCGTGCCGCGTGTGGCTTCACAGAGCACGATCACAGATACCAAAAAAATGGCGTCTCGTTTATTGTGAGAAGACATCAGTGCCATGATCAAGAAGCATGCAAAATAAACCAAGTAACGGCTTCTGGATTTAAAATTTTTTGCGTAAGCAAATGTTGCGACAGATAATAAAATGAATACAGTACGATTCAGGGATCCAGAGCCACCTAATACTGAAAAGTCAATGTTGAGACCTAAGCACATGACTAGAAAAATTAACAAGCAAAAATATCTTGAACTAGAAATACTGGTATTAGATGTTACCGCTGCGTATCTGACAGAATTCTTGATTTCAGTGAGAGGCAAAGAAATTAGGCCCACCATTAGAAAGCTAATAGCAAAGTGTGTATAAACATGCGATCCATACTCTATGAAGTTACGCTTGACAAGAACCGCGCCTGCGTTTAGAGCAATTGATCCAAGAAACATTGAGACAACGACATAAAAAAAAATTAGAGAATTAGGTGATAAATAAATCAACTTTCCCTCGCCTCGAGAGAATAGACTGAAGCCCAAAACACCATATGATGCAAAAATTAACGGTGAGTATGCCTTGCTCAACTGGCTCCCCAAAAGAACGGGTGCCAAAGCAAAAACTAACATTCCTACCACGAACAATGGACATATTAATAAGTCGCTCGACCGGTTTATTGATCTCATTAGCTGTATATTCCACCTATGTTCAAATGATTAGCTTCCTATGCCACAAGCGTCTACTACGACGCCATCGAAAAGTGGAGCGGTCACAAAAGCGTGATGCCTTACCAAATAAACTGCTACTGAAGCATTTTTAGACTCTTCCAACGAGACGAGTCTGGCTTTGCTCATCGCTTCGGGCAACCTAGACATAAAGGGCTCAACCACCAGTACCGGACCGGGATGATCAGTAATCAAACGTTTTGCAATCAACAATGCTGGACTTTCTCGCATGTCATCGATATCCGGTTTGAATGCAAGCCCATAGACTGCGATCGTCACATCGACCGCGGTGCGCCCAGGGTTTTCCATCAAATGCGCTCCGATTGCGGCATGGACCTTGTCGAGCACCCATTCAGGCTTGCTATCGTTGACTTCGCGTGCGGTGCGGATCAGCCGCGCCTCATCGGGTACCGAAGATACGATGAACCACGGGTCCACCGCGATACAGTGACCACCTACGCCCGGCCCAGGGTGCAGGATATTGACGCGCGGATGCCGATTAGCCAAGCGGATCAATTCCCAAACGTCCATGTCTAGCCTGTCGCAGATCAACGACAACTCATTGGCAAAGGCAATATTCACATCACGGAAGCTGTTTTCAGTTAGTTTCGCCATTTCAGCCACACGCGGCCCCGATGCAATGACGCATTCGGCAGTGACGAAAATCTTATAAAGTGTCGCGGCATGCTCGGAGCAGACTGGCGTCATTCCGCCGATCACTCGGTCATTGGTTATCAGCTCCTGCATCACCTTTCCGGGTAGAACCCGCTCGGGGCAATGTGCGATGCGGATATCAGAGGCTTCACCCGCGTGTTGTGGAAAACTTAGGTCGGGCCGGGCTTCGGCTAGCCAATCAGCCATCACTTCGGTAGTACCAACCGGCGAAGTGCTCTCAAGTACCACTAAATTACCAGGCTGAAGTACTGAAGCAATCGCCTTACAAGCAGCCTCTACATAAGACAAATCAGGTTCGTGATTTTCACCCTTAAACGGGGTTGGAACAGCTATTAGAAAAGCGTCCGCGGGTTCGATTTTTAAAGAAGCACGCAAATTGCCTTTTGCTACCGAATCACTTACTACAATTTCAAGACCTGGCTCAACGATGTGGATATTTCCACTATTGATACAATCAACAACAGGCTGATTAACGTCGACTCCCACTACATTGATGCCGTGAGATGCAAACATAGCAGCGGTTGGCAGCCCGATATAACCGAGTCCAATCACAGCAATTTTATTGAACGAAGAATCTTCATTGGGTTCGGGATCGATGGATTGATAAGCATCATCGCCTACGTCAACACTCGGGTTAGTGACATCGATTAAGCTCCCATCATCCAAGATCACATCCAGAATATTTGAAGCAACGGTCCCTTCACCAAACGGATTCACCCAATCATAACTCTCGGCCTCGAGCCACCGGTCGATCGCTTCAATAGCGAGCCTCTGGTCACGACCGACCAGAACGTTAGCTCCGACCTCAACGGTCTCTGGACGCTCGGTATTCTGCCGTAACGTGACACAGGGCACCCTGAGCATGCATGCCTCTTCCTGGATACCGCCCGAATCGGTCATGATCAACGTAGCGTTCGCCTGAAGCTTTATAAAATCAAAGTAGCCCAATGGGTCGAGCAGTGTGACGCCAGGGCCTAGGTCGAGCCCATACTCATCGAGTTTCTTGCGGGTCCGTGGGTGGATCGGCCACACGACTTGTTTCTTATACTTATCCACCACAATAGTAACCAGATGAACCAACTCCCTCAGGTGACCCTCGACGTCCACGTTCGAAGCCCGGTGCGCGGTGAGCAAGATATATGACCTCGGATCGAGATTCAGGTCCGTCAATATGGAGCTTTTCTCCTCGGCCATCGAGAGGTGCTGAAACAGTGCGTCGGAGATCGTGTTACCGACCTCAAAGATCTGGCCCTCACTAATCCCCTCGTCTTTCAAGATTCTTGTCTGGTTCGGTCCCACCGAGAAAAGGAAATCACTCATGTGGTCGGTCAGGACGCGGTTAGTTTCCTCGGGCATCGTCCGGTCGTAGCTCCTTAGGCCAGCCTCAACGTGACCGACCTTGATCCCCAACTTGGACGCCGCAAGTGCCGCAGCCATGACAGTATTAGTATCCCCCTGGACCAGAAGGAGATCGGGTCTCTGTTGCTCAAGGATTGGCTCGATCTTAATAAGGATGTTGCCGGTCTGGTTCGCATGGAGACCCGAACCGACACCGAGATTGTAGTCGGGCGCAGGAAGCTCCAGCTGGTCGAAGAAAATCGCGTCCATGTCTGCCGAGTAGTGTTGGTTCGAGTGGATGATAATGAAATCGACACCACGTAGCTGACACTCGCGGATCACCGGCGCCATCTTAATGATCTCGGGTCGGGTCCCGATCACGATCGCAATTTTTGTTGTGTCCATTAATTGGTTTCTCTTAAACAATCCATTAATTTACGCTCAAGCCACACGATGCCGTTCTCTCCGAAGTTCTATCAAGCTGGTTATCCATCTGTACTAACAAATTGCTGTTCGATTTAACCGTGATCCACTTAGCCAAGAACCGATAAATTTCATACCAAACATACTCGCTCGATAAATTCCTTCGTCGCCAGATCTAAGCCTTTTCCAATTTTTGTGGTCGGCGACCAGCCGAGGCCATTGATTACTGCGGAATTCAGCATTTTCTGAGGGCTACCGTCCGGCCTCAACTGATCAAACTCCACTTCTCCCTCGAACCCCACGGCACCTTTAATCAACTCGGCCAGTTCCCGGATTGTGACATCTTCACCGTAGCCCACGTTCACGTGCGAGCAACGCATGTCGACCTTCGACCAGAACTCGTCCCTCGGGATGTTCATCAGGAACACGCAGGCGTCGGCGAGGTCGTCAGCGAACAGGAACTCACGACGGACGTTCCCAGTTCCCCACACGGTGACCGACTCGTCTCCGTTGAGCTTCGCCTCATGGAACCGTCGGATCAGGCCTGGAATCACGTGGCTGTTCTCGGGATGGTAGTTGTCGCCAATCCCGTACAGGTTGGTCGGCATGACCGACCGGTAGTCGGTCCCGTGCTGGATGTTGTACGACTCACACATCTTGATCCCGGCGATCTTGGCGATCGCGTAGGGCTCGTTCGTTGGCTCTAGCGGGCCAGTTAATAAATAATCTTCAGACATCGGCTGCGGCGCCATCTTGGGGTAGATGCAGCTAGAGCCCAGGAACAGGATTCGTTGGATACCGGCCAGGTGAGAGCCGTGGATCAGGTTGGTCTCGATCGCGAGGTTCTGGTAGATGAAGTCCGCCCGGTAGGTGTCGTTGGCGTGGATGCCGCCGACCTTGGCGGCGGCGATAATCACCACGTCGGGCCGGTGCTCCTCAAGCCAGGCAAAGGTCGCCCGCTGGTCGGTGAGGTCCAGCTCTTCACGTCTCGCGGTGAGGATCTCAGTCGCGTCACCGCCCTGCTCAAGCCTCCGAACAATGGCGGACCCAACCATCCCACGGTGGCCGGCGACGAATACACGCCCCAAACTCATCTTGGCGCCTCCTATTCCTGGTCGAGCGAGACGTCGAAGCCCCGCTCCCTGAGTATTTTTACCCGCTTGGCCTGGTCGAGGTCGTGGCCGACCATCTCGTCGACCATCTCGTCCAGCGTCGTGGTCGGGACCCAGCCGAGCTTTTCTTTCGCGAGGGTGGGGTCACCGAGCAGGGTCTCGACCTCCGCGGGCCGGAAGTAGCGCGGGTCGACCCGGACGATCACGTCGCCGACGGCCACGTGCTCTGCCGACTTGCCCTCGACGGACCTCACGGTCCCGGTCTCGGTCTCGTCCTTCCCTGACCACTCGATCTCGATCTTGAGCCGCTCCGCGGTCTTGTTCACGAACTCACGGACCGAGATCTGCTGACCGGTCGCGATCACAAAGTCCCTCGGCTCGTCCTGCTGCAGCATCAGCCACTGCATCTGGACGTAGTCCTTGGCGTGGCCCCAGTCACGGAGCGCGTTGAGGTTACCGAGGTACAGGCAGTCCTTCAGGCCGGTCGCGACCCGCGACATCTCGCGGGTGATCTTCCGGGTCACAAAGGTCTCGCCGCGGCGTTTCGACTCGTGGTTGAAGAGGATGCCGTTGCAGGCATACATGCCGTAGGACTCGCGGTAGTTGACCGTGATCCAGTACGCGTAGAGCTTGGCGACCGCGTAGGGTGAGCGGGGATAAAAAGGCGTGGTCTCTCTCTGGGGGACCTCCTGGACCAACCCATAGAGCTCGGAGGTCGAGGCCTGGTAGAACCGGCAGCTCTTCTCCATCCCCAGGAAGCGGATCCCTTCGAGTAAACGAAGCGCGCCGATGCCGTCGACGTCGGCGGTGTACTCCGGCGACTCGAACGAGACCGCGACGTGCGACTGGGCGCCGAGGTTGTAGACCTCGTCCGGGCGGATGTCGGACAGCAGACGGACCAGGTTCGAGGTGTCGGTCAGGTCGCCGTAGTGGAGGTTAAAGTGTCTGTTGTCGACCTGGGGGTCCTGGTAGATATGGTCCACCCGGTCGGTGTTGAAGTTCGAGGCCCGGCGCTTGATCCCGTGGACCTCGTAGCCCTTCTCGAGCAGCAGCTCCGCGAGGTAGGACCCGTCCTGGCCGGTGATGCCTGTGATTAGTGCTTTCTTCATGTTGCCT